>NZ_NWSZ01000096.1:0-819 GCF_002531885.1 Rhizobium sp. L9
GCACGACCCGGGTCGGGCAATACAATTCCTTGCCGATCCACAGCGGCGTTTGCGGCAATTCATGCGCCCCATGGCGAGCGAGCATCCACTCCAGCGCGTGCGCGACCGCCAGCGCGATGCGGGCGCGCCCTGTCGGCTCTTCGCGCCCATCCATCACGTGCAACGCGAACAGCGCATAGGCGGTTTCCTCAAATGTAGACGCGCGACCCGCGCCCCAGCCGCCGTCGTCGCGCTGCGCCTGCAACAGCGCCGCCAGCGCGCGCTCGTCGCGCCACTCGGGCGCGCCTTGCGCGAGCGCAGCGATTGCATGCGCGGTGGGATACAGCCACGAAACGTGCCATTTTTCATTGTCCCATAGACCGTCCGCGTTGCGATTGGCCTCAAGGTAAGCGCTGGTGCCGGCGGTGGGCTTTCCCAACAGTCTGAACGCATGCAGGGCGTGGATGTTGGTCGACACCGAGGCATTGCGCTCGCCGGGGAAGGTAACGAACAGCCCGCCGATTTCGAAGTGGCGCAACGCGTCGGCAGCCGGGTTGCGTCCTGCTAGGCGCAGGATGCACAACACAACAGCGGTGTCGTCCGCATCGGCCGCGAAGTGCAAGGCCGGACCCAGACCGCGCACGCCCAGACAGGCATCGAGCTGCGCGACGATCACGCGTACCGCCTCGGCGAGCGCGGGATGCGAAAACAACCCGGCCAGATGCAGAGTGTACAGCGACCAGCATGGCTCGAACACGTTGATCGGCCAGACGCTGGGAACGACACCTTCGATGCCGCTGCGCGCCGCGCGCGATGCGGCCTGAAGATACCTGTCGGCAC
>NZ_NWSZ01000097.1:0-757 GCF_002531885.1 Rhizobium sp. L9
TGACCAACGTTCCGCCAAGGATGTCGGGCGCCATCTCTTCGATCAGTGCCGAGGACACTTCCTTGTGCCGGAGCAATGCGAGCGCATCCGGATCCAGGCATGTGATCAGGTGTCCGGCCGGGCCGAAGTCCAGCCAGAAGTGGCTGCCTAGCGTCCGTTCCGCGCGCCGCAGCAGGCGCGGCAGATCGCAGACGATGGCGGGAAGATGCCCGACCAGGGGGAAAGCGCCAGGCATGACCGGGATGTCGTCCCGTAGCCGGCGCCAGCGGTTCAGCGGGTTGAGCAGCATGTCCATCACCAATGCGACGCTGCGGCTGCTTCGGCGGCGTCACCGGCCGGCCGAGCCGCGCTGTTGCCACCGTCGGCGTAGGTTGGAACATGCGCCAACATGCCGCCGTCGATGCACACCACTTGGCCGGTGATGAACGCAGCCTCCTCCGAGAGCAGGAACGCGACCAGCGCGGCTACGTCCTCGGGGCGGCCGACGTGCGGCAGGAGCTGGTGCCGGTGTAGATGCCGTTGCATGCACTCGTCCAGCTTGGCGAAGAGACGTTCGGTCATGACAAGACCTGGCGCAACCGCGTTGCAGCGGATCTTCGCGTGTCCGTACTGGGTGGCAAGCGAGGCCGACAGCATGTTCATTGCGGCCTTCGACGCGGCGTATGACGTCAGTGCGGTGTCGCCGCTGAGCCCTTGGCACGATGACATGTTCACGATCGCGCCACCACCACGGCCGATCATTTGTGGGATGGCCTGC
>NZ_NWSZ01000098.1:0-742 GCF_002531885.1 Rhizobium sp. L9
TCTGGCCAAAATGTGGATGCCAGCGATAGTGAACCTCGACTTCATCGCCGACATGGGCAGAATGAACGGGGCATTGCTCTCGGAAGGAAGTCATGGCTCTTCGCCGGATCGGATCGTGGTGCTGATCGCGCAGCCTTCATGGCGACGCTGATCATGAGCGCAAAGCTCAACGACATCGATCCGCAAGCCTGGCTTGCTGATGTCCTCGCCAACATCGCTGACACGCCGACGAGCAAACTGGAACAATTGCTTCCGTGGAACTGGACGCCGACGGCGCTGGATGCTCAAGCGGCCTGACCTGCGTCCTTCACCGGATGCTTACAGCAATCGAAGCCTGTGGTAAAGAGCAATAGCGAGAAGAACGGCTATGTGCGACGGGCTCACGGTCCGGGACGGCGGAAGGATTTTACGAACGATCCGGCCGTCATCGAACGCCGTAAAGCTGCGCTGGCAAAGCGCGATGCTGCCGAGTGAGGCGTCGATCGCATCGTCTTAAAGCTAAAGCCGATGGGTGCCCCTCACCCGCCCCCGCTCCGCCCTTTCAACCCGGCCCAGCCGGTCGGATCGGGGCTGATCATCAGAGCCAGCGTCGCGTTTGTAACTGGCTGACAATGTCGCCCCTCTAATCAGCTTTGACAGCAATTGTAACCGCAAAGTTAGAATGTAAGAACGACTGGCATCTATTGCTCGATCCATCTCCACCCTATTGCTGGAAAAGGTAAATGTCGTTCTCCCTGCCTGA
>NZ_NWSZ01000099.1:0-733 GCF_002531885.1 Rhizobium sp. L9
TGGAGAAGCTAACCCAAGTGCATCATGCCTGTTTTGCAGGATAGGGGATCACCCATCTTCGCGCAAATGCGCCATAAATACCTCGGTCGGTGTCCTGTATCCGAGGCATTTGCGCGGCTGATCGTTGATATGGCGCGTCAGGTTGAGAAGGTCGTGTTGCGACACAACTGCCAAGTCTGTCGTGCCTGGCAGGAAACGTCGAATGCGCTTGTTGGTGTTCTCGACGGTTCCTTTTTGCCAAGGCGCACTTGGGTCGCAAAACCAACTACGCGCACCGATCCCTTCTTCCAAAGCCCTGAATCCGGCAAACTCGGTACCGCGATCAAAGGTGAAGCTTTGACGCGCGAAGGCCGGTAAAGGCGAAAACGCTCTGATGATCTTGTCCATGATCGGGCGCGAGTGCCGGCTCGGATTCTTGATGAGAACGGTATAGCGGCTCTTGCGCTCGACGAGGGAGGTGACATTGGCATGGCCGAGTGGACGTTCGAAGATGAGGAGGTCGCCCTCCCAATGCCCAAACTGCGATCTATCTCCAATAGAATCAGGACGTTGGGATATGCGGTGCGTGGCTGGAAAAACACCGTCGCGCGGCTTCCTGGAGCGCAGTGGACGACGTTTGCGGCGCGCTTCCGGTAGATACTGATAGAGACCAAGCCCATAATCTTCCTTGCTGTAGATAAAGCGATAGATTGTCTCCTTGCAAACGCGAACACGACTGAGGCCGTCCGACAGC
>NZ_NWSZ01000100.1:0-732 GCF_002531885.1 Rhizobium sp. L9
GAACAGTGGCACGACGGATCCGGACGAACCAAGGACGTTCCCGAAGCGGACCATCGAGAAGTTTGTCCGCAGTCTGTCGGCGGTCAGCTCTGCCGCAAGCGCCTGCAGCACCATCTCCGCCAGCCTCTTACTGGCGCCCATCACATTCGTCGGACGCACGGCTTTGTCGGTGCTGATCAGCACGAAATTCGAGACGCCGCATCTATTTGCCGCACGTGCGGTGATCAATGTCCCCATGACATTGTTCTTGATGCCTTCGACGGCATTGTGTTCGACGAGAGGCACATGCTTGTAAGCGGCGGCGTGATAAAGCGTCTGAGGCCGCCAGCTCTGCATGATATGTTCCATGCGATCCTGGTCGCGGACGGAACAAAGGATCGGCACGATCTGCAGGCTCTCATGCTCGTAAACTTCGGCCAGCTTCAGCAATTCGGCATGGATATTATAAAGCGCAAACTCGTTCTGATCTATGAGGATAAGGCTCGAAGGCGCGTTGCGCAGAATCTGGCGACATAACTCGCCGCCGATAGAGCCGCCGGCGCCCGTGACCATGACCACCTTGTTGCGCATTGCCTTGTCGAGCAGCTCTTGCCGCGGCGCAACCGCTTCCCTGCCCAGCAGGTCTTCGATCTCCAGCTCACGAATATCGGAGACCGCGACTCGTCCCTGAGCCAGCGCGGTGAGATCCGGCAATGTCCGGACGTTCACCCTGGCTTTGCGGATATGCTCGAG
>NZ_NWSZ01000101.1:0-721 GCF_002531885.1 Rhizobium sp. L9
CGTCCTGAAGCGCCGGCGCGCCTGGTTCGATGGTCAATTGGACCTCGATCCGGAGAAACTGATCTTCATCGACGAAAGGTAAGCGTCCGGCGAACGCATTTTCGGGTGTCGAGAGATGGAATCTATAGGCCGCGTTTCATCTCATCGGCCATGATGCGGTCGATTATTTCAGGATCGCACTGTGTGTCGATGAGGAACTCGCGGATACCGCCGTCCCACGTCCTGATGTCGGCGAGTAGGCTTTGTTCTTCGATGCCATTCTCGGTCAGACCCTTCGTGCCGTCTTCACTGCCATCGCCGACGTAAACCAGTTCGCCTTCGGAGATGTTGTCCGAGTTTGCGGTCACTTCTTCGATCAGTTCGAGGTTTTCGCCGATCATGCCGGCGACTTGGCTGAGTGTGTAGATGAACCTCGAGCGCGCCATCAGGCGGCCTCGCATCGAGCTTTTGCCGGCGTCCAGTTCCAAGGCAGGAGGTCTTCAATTCGGTCTTCGGGGTGATCCTGGATCCGGGTCAGGACATCCGTCAGATAGACCTCTGGATTATGGCCTTGCAGTTTGACCGTCTCGATGATGGTGAGGATGTTGGCGATGCGCTCGCCGCCCTTGTCCGAGCCGGCAAACAGCCAGTTCTTCCTTCCAATTGCAATGCCCCGTTCATTCTGCCCATGTCGGCGATGAAGTCGAGGTTCACTATCGCTGGCATCCACATTTTGGCCAGA
>NZ_NWSZ01000102.1:0-690 GCF_002531885.1 Rhizobium sp. L9
GAAAGATGCCGACGACCTCGGTGCGTCGCTTGATTTCGCCGTTGAGACGCTCAATTGGATTCGTCGAGTGCAGCTTTGCCCGGTGCTCTTTCGGGAAGGTCATGTAGGCGAGCACGTCCTCTTCAGCGTCGTCCATGATGGTGGCAAGCTTCGGCACTTTCGGCCTGATTTGATCGGCGACACTGCGCCATTGTGCGGCTTGCTGCCTCCGGGGTCTCCTGGGCAAAGGCCGTCGCGATGAAGGCGGATACGACCCGCCTGCCGCTCTTTCCAGCATGCGCGAGCACGTTCCTCATGAAGTGAACCCGGCACCTTTGCCAAGTGGCATTGAGAACCTTGGAAACGGCAGCCTTGATGCCCTCATGTGCATCAGAGACAACCAACTTCACCCCGCGTAGACCGCGGCGCGTTAGCCTGCGCAGGAATTCCGTCCAGATCGGTTCGGCCTCCGAGGTGCCAACTTCCATACCCAGGACCTCGCGCCGACCGTCGCTGTTGACGCCCACCGCGATAATGACGGCGACTGAGACGATGCGGCCGCCACGCCGGACCTTGAGATAGGTCGCGTCCACCACAGGTCGTCGACAGAACGGGTCGAGATTCCCTGGATATACGCTTCCTGGATAACGGCCGTCAGAGCTTTCTCTGCCATGCGGCGCGGTTCAAGGAAGCTCGGAAAGTAGCTGCCTT
>NZ_NWSZ01000103.1:0-678 GCF_002531885.1 Rhizobium sp. L9
ACAGCAGTTCATCGTGTCCGCTACCGATAGCCGACCGCTAAGCTGCTTCGCCAGATGGGGTCTGCTTGTCGCTTACAGTGTTTGCACTAGGACTTCCGATGTTCGTCTCAACCTCGCAAGACGGCCCTCACCGGCCGCTTACCGATTGCTGCTCCTGCCGCTCCTTGATATAGGCCAGAACATCGCCGAGCCGCTTGTTCTCGACGATCGCCGCATGCGTCACCCGCTGGTCCTTGTCGAACACCTTGTAGGGCAGGGAGTGTCCCTTCCACCGCACATCGAGCCGGCCGTCGGCATAGGCATAGGTCTCGACATAGCGACCAGCCAATCCGCGCGTCACGTCGCTCTCCGCCAGCATGATCCGCTTGCGCTCAAACGAAAACGTCAGCTGCGACCCGACATAGCGCTGCTCGCGTTTGCACAGGATCTCCTTCAACCGATCCGGTGCAAGATTTACCGGCCGGTGCAGGTCATCGGATCGGGCAGGGACAATCGCAAACCGCCCATTGTAGTCCACCATGAAGCCCGGCAGAAACGCATTGCCTGCCTCCATGGTGTCGATGCCTGCCAGTCGCAATTCCTTGACCAGACGATCCTGCAGCGTAAGCGACAAGCAGACCCCATCTGGCGAAGCAGCTTAGCGGTCGGCTATCGGTAGCGGACACGATGAACTGCTGT
>NZ_NWSZ01000104.1:0-658 GCF_002531885.1 Rhizobium sp. L9
ACTGCCAAACAAACCTAATGTCGCCGATCAGACAAAGCCGACAGACGGTGTCGTGATGGCATCACTTGCACCGCTAGAGCAAATCCTGCTCAATCTGGGTCATATCCAGCGGCCTTAAGGTAGTTTGCGCATTCTGCCGCAGTGAAGCGCGGTATCAAGGCCCCGACCGCATCCCATAGAGCATCGATCTTTCGCTCGGCTCGGCCTCGCAACATGGCTTTCAGCTTCGAGAATGCGTTCTCGATTGGATTGAAGTCCGGACTATAGGGCGGCAGGAACATGAGCTTGGCGCCGGCACGTTCGATGGCATCGCGGACACCGGCTATCTTGTGTGCAGGCAGGTTATCCATAATGACGACGTCGCCGATCTCCAGGGGCGGCACCAGCACCTGTTCGACATACGCAAGGAAGACGTTGCCGTTCATCGCGCCATCGTAGACGAATGGGGCGGTCATTCCGCTGAGGCGCAACGCACCGGTGAAAGTCGTTGTTTTCCAATGGCCGTGCGGCACGCCGGCACGGCAAACGCTCACCTCGCAATGCACGTCCGCGCAGACGTGACATCTTGGTCGAGAGGCCGGTTTCGTCGATGAAGATCAGTTTCTCCGGATCGAGGTCCAATTGACCATCGAACCAGGCGCGCCGGCGCTTCAGGACG
>NZ_NWSZ01000105.1:0-642 GCF_002531885.1 Rhizobium sp. L9
CCTGCTGTTGCTGAAGGCCGGCGCCACGATCGTGCGTAACCGAGCATGCTCGTCCCCTTCGTGCGAGACCAGCCATCCCGGCGAACCGAGAATGACCGAATCGGGGGTGAAATCCGCCGGAGGCATTCCCGCGGGCAGGAATGCCGCGTCAGACAGCACCGCCTTGGCCTCGTCATAGCCTGTCACCCACCAGCATTCGTGCCCGGACGGAAGGCGCACGCGGTGGATCGGACCTTTGGCGCGTAGCGCTAACATCTCGGGCGAGGGCTCGATGTGATCGACCCGCCACATCGGCAGCGTCGGCAAGGATTGTTCGGACATGGTGACGCTTCACTCTTTAAGCCCGGAAGGGGCGGAAGATGATGGGCAGACTGCGGGCAGCAAATGAGTTAAGGCAACGTGTAGACCACGCCCTCTGCGGCGATTGCCAGCGCCAGATCCTCCGGCCGCACGAACGGCGGGGGGAAGACACTTCCCAATTCCAGGCGCGCCAGCGCAGCGCCCAGGCACAGATGCGGCCCCTGGCCGAGCGGCAGGTGCGGGTTTTGCAGCCGGTTGAAATCGAACATGTCGGTATCGCCATAGGTCGGCCGACCGTAGGAATTGGCGCAGCAGGTTCGACCGCACCCGCCCACCGACCCG
>NZ_NWSZ01000010.1:0-18467 GCF_002531885.1 Rhizobium sp. L9
GCGGCCCGCGCGACCCTGGCAGAACTTGTTTCCGGCTATTCCTCAACGGGTGAAGTTTCCGATCTTGCGTTCACCGGAGCCGAAACCAATACGGCGGCTTGAGACATCGACGTTAGGTCCAACCGCCTTCAAACGTGTTTTTTGCGGCCGCGTCCCCTAGACCATGGCCGTCCATCGATTCTGTGATCCTGTTGCCGGAAGACCACTAGAGTCTGTCAGGTTTATGTTGAAACATATACTGCATGCTTGAGGTAGGCGGCGCATTCGAGCGGGCTGAATGCCTTGAGGACTTCACCGACGCGCCGCCATGTCGCTTCGACGCTACGCTCGTCTGCCTTGCGCAGCAGAGTCTTGAGTTTGGCGACATCATCTCGATCGGCTTGAGATAGGGGCTGTAGCGCGGCAAGAAGAACAGGTGGGCGCCGGCACTGCGGATGGCGTTGCGCGCCGGCTTGCCCTTGTGACTGCCGAGATTGTCGAGGATGACGATATCGCCGCGATTGAGGGTTGGTGCCAGGCATTGCTCGACCCAGGCTGTGAAAGCGGTGGCGTTGATTGGGCCATCGAGCACGAAAGGCGCGACGATGCGGTCGTGGCGCAGCCCGGCGAGGAAGGTGAGCGTCTTCCAATGGCCACGCGGTATTCCGGCGATCAGCGCTGGCCACGTTGACACCAGCCGCGGGTGCGCGTCATGTTGGTTTTGACCCAGGTTACGTCAACGAACACCAGGCGGTCCGGATCAAGTCGATGTTGATGTGACTTCCAGCGGCTCCGGAACCGCGCCACCTTCGGCCTGTCCTGCTCGCTGGCGATCAGTTTTTTTTTTTAAATGTTTTGCCTTCACGGCGCAGGAAACGCCAAACCGTGTCGTGAGAGACATGGATGCCTGCCACCTTCAGAGCGGCGGCAAGCGACCGCACCGTCCAATCGGCTTTGGCCGACAGGCGGCGGTGAACCTCATCGGCCGCCGCGCCACACAGCTAGTATTTTCGCAAACACAGCTTCCATCTGAGTTTGCGCAGCCTTGCCATTACCACCTCTTTGCTATTCGCCCGACTCGTCGTCTTGGGCAGCGAGCCGCTGCCCTGTTCAAGACTCAACAGCCACCCTCCCCCGCACGGCGTCCGCCATCGCAGTCATCCGGTCCGCAGCAGCATGCCCGATCAGCATGAAGGCATGCGTCGCATTCGACCAGTAGACGACATTCATTCCCTTGCGGTTTTCAAGGTCCGGCGCCTTCGGCCCCGCGTCGGATTTCACGATGCAGAGCGCCATCGGCCCAGTCTCGGGATCGAGATAGGCGATCTGGGCGAGCGGCTTGCCGTCATATTGCAGCAGCAGGGCGCGTTTGAAATCGACCCCAGTGAGCGAGACGGCTTCAGGGGAGAGCGACAGGCGGAGCTTCTCGTCAAGACTGGCGAGCTGGGCGGCCTGGTCCTGCCTGCCGGGCACGGGGCCCGCAAGCGTTTCGGCGGTATAGAGCGAGATATAATCGGCGACCACGGCGCGCCATTCGCTGTTTTCGTCCTTTGCGGAAAAGCCCCTGCCGATGCCGATGACGGCGCGGTCGATGGCGATGCCGGCCACAAGCGAGGCGGCGAGAGCACCGAGGAAGCGGCGGCGCGTGGCAGCGGGCGCAGAGGCGGACCTCGCGCCGTCATGCGCAGGAATGGCGGCGAGCATCGCCTCCAGTTTTTCGCGCGGGGCTTCGGTGAGCAGCGGAGCAAAGGCCGGCTCGAACGGCAGGCTGGCGCGGGCCAGGAAATCCAATCGTTCGGCGACGCTCTCATCTTCCTTGACGACGGCTTCGATGCGGGCTCTCTCTTCCGTCGTCAGCTCGCCGTCGATGAAGGCGGTCAACTCCTCGTCGGAGGGAATGGTGTGTTTCGTGCTCATGGGCGTCCCCCTGCCGGTCCGGCGCCGGAGAGCCTGGCGCGGGCGGCCGCCAGCCGGCTCATCACGGTCCCGATCGGAATATCCAATATGCCTGCAACCTCGCGATAGGATAGTCCTTCTACGTAGGCGAGGAAAACCGCCGTGCGTTGCGCCTCGGGCAACGCATTTACCTGCTTCAGCACCTGCCCCGCCATCACATGCGTTTCAGTCTCGTGCGCGCCGTCGAAGGTCAGCGCCTCGCCGGCATCGACGAAACCCTGGCCCTGGCGCACCCGGCGCGAGCGGATCTCGTTCAGCCAGATCGAATGCAGAATCGAAAACAGCCAGCGGTCGAGCCGGGTGCCGGGAACGAACTGGCCGGCGCGCTCGAGCGCGCGAAGGCAGGTCGCCTGCACCAGATCGTCGGCGACATCACGCTGATGCGAGAGAACGAGGCCATAACGCCAGAGCCTGGCCAGGTTTTCCGTCAGACCGCTCCTCATATCCGCTTCGCTCGCGATGACCGCCTCCGCCAATCCTGCATCCCTTGGAACCGCCTGATGAACAGGCGATTCCATTCTCGCGCGACTATAGGCAGGAATTGTAGCGTGCGCGACCGACATTCGGATATCCTTTCCCGGCTCCATTCCCGCTAGTGGCCTAAGCTCAGATCTTCGATGGGTCGAGGATGACAGCGTTCAGATCCTGATATTCCTCGCAAACCGTGCCGCAGATCGTCTTGATCGTGTTCAATTGCTCCTTTGCGAGATCGAGCCGGCCCTTGATGACATAGGCTTCGCCGAGATATTCACGGACCTTGGCGTATTGCGGATCCATTTTCACCGATTGCAGGTAGTAGGAGATGCCTTCGTCGGTGCGCCCGAGCTTGCGGGTGGCGTAACCGCGATAGTTCAGCACCTCGGCGCTGTTCTGGTCCTTGACCGTATCGAGCATGGCAAGCGCCTCTTCATAACGGCCGGCCTTGGCCAGCGAATAGGCATAGTCGGTACGGTTCTCGTCCGAGACATTGGCGCTCTGCTGCTTGACGCATTTCTTGGTCTTCTGGTCGTAGATCTCGCCCTTCTTGCAAGTTGGCATCGTGCTGTTGTCGTTGCCGACAGCAAAGACCGGGCCGGAGAAGAGCGAAGCGGCAAGGCAGCCGCCAAGAAGGACGGAAGCGATACGGGCTGTCATGATCGTCATGGAAAAACTCCTCGAAAGTGACGTTGCGGAGAGAGAACACCGCTGCCCTGGGCTTTATTCGCCGGCCTCTCTATTTTCTCCATCACTGCTTCGTGAAGTCCAAAGCCGAATAAATCATCGGGACCGGGTGTTTTCAGCATTGCGCCGGAACGACAAGGAGAATTCCGTGACCGATACCGTCAGTCTCGTCAGCCTCGCCACCGCCACGCCCGAACATATCATCTTCCAAAACCAGGCGGCCGAAGCCTCGGCCCGGCTGTTTGCCGACCGCTACGAGGATTTCCATCATCTAGCCCGCGTCTTCGACAGCGCCGGTATCAACAAGCGCCATGCCGCGCGGCCGCTTGCCTGGTTCGACGAAACGCATGGCTGGCAGGACCGCATGCAGGCCTACGGAGAGGTGGCAGGCGCCCTTTTCGTCGAGGCGGCCAGCGCGGCGCTTCGCCGGGCCGATCTCGGCGCCTGTCATGTCGACTGTATCGTCACGGTCTCTTCCACCGGTTTTACGACGCCGAGCCTTGATGCGCAGCTTGCCCGCCGCATGGGCTTTAGGGCCGATATCGAGCGGGTGCCGGTCTTCGGGCTCGGCTGCGCAGCCGGCGTCTCGGGCTTTGCCATCGCGGCGCGGCTGGCACGGAGCCGCCCGGGCGCCGTCGTGCTTTTCGTCTCGATCGAGCTTTGCACGCTCGCCTTCCGGCTGGACGAGCTGACGCGGCCGAACATCATCGCGACAGCGCTTTTCGGCGACGGCGCGGCCGCCTGCGTGCTCCGCGCCGGCGAAGGCGGACTGGCCCAGGTGGAATCAACAGGCGAGCACCTCTTCCCGGATACGCTCGATATTATGGGCTGGAAGATCGACGATGGCGGCTTCGGCATCGTGCTGGCGCAATCATTGCCGCCCTTCGCCGAACGGGAACTCGCCCCTGCGGTGGCGGCCATTCTGGGGCGCAACGGGCTGAGACCAGCAGATATCGACCGCTTCATCTGCCATCCCGGCGGTATGAAGGTGCTGGCCGCGATGGAGAGCGCGCTTTCACTGACACCTGGCACGCTCGATCACGAACGGGCCGTACTTGCCGAATATGGCAACATGTCCTCACCGACCGTGCTGTTCGTGCTGGAGCGGGCAATCCGCGCAGGGCTGCCGGACCGGGCGGCGATGGTCGCCATGGGACCAGGTTTTTCGGCAAGCTGTGTGACGCTGCGGAGGGCGGCGTGATGTGGCCGTCGATAGCGCTCCTGACATTCGTGACGCTGCAGCGGTTGGGCGAGCTCGTGCTCGCCCGGCGCAACACTGCTGCCCTTCTCGTCAGAGGCGGCAGGGAAGTCGCCCCGGAGCACTATCCCGTCATGGTGGCGCTGCATGCCGCCTGGATCATCGGCCTTTGGCTGCTGGCGCCGGGCAGGCAGGTTCAACCCTTCTGGTTTCTGCTGTTCATCGGACTACAGGGGCTGCGGCTCTGGGTGCTGGCAACGCTGAAGGACTGCTGGACGACACGCATCATCGTCCTGCCCGGCGCGCCGCTGGTGAAATCGGGACCCTATCGCCTCCTCCGGCATCCGAACTATGCGATCGTCATCGGCGAGATTGCCGCTCTTCCCTTTGCCTTCGGCCTGCCCGCCTATGCGATCGTCTTCTCGCTTTTCAATGCCGCCATCCTGCATGTGCGCGTAAAGGCCGAAAATGCCGCACTGGAAAGCGCAATGATTTTGAAATAAATACAATTTTTCGTTTGCGCCGCGGGATCGCCAAGGGCATTTTCAACCTATGACAATGCGGAATGCAGGGGAATGACGAAGAACGCAATCGTGCTTGGCGCCGGTATCGTCGGGGTGTCCACCGCAATACATCTTCAGCGGCGCGGTCGACAGGTGACGCTGATCGACCGGAAGGATCCGGGCAGCGAGACCTCCTTCGGCAATGCCGGCCTGATCCAGCGCGAAGGGGTTGCGCCTTACGGCTTCCCCCAGCAGCTCGGCATGTTGCTGCGTTATGCACTCAACAACGAAATCGATGCCCATTATCATCTCAGTGCCTTGCCTAGCCAGCTCGCCTTCCTTGCCCGTTACTGGTGGAATTCGAATGCCCGGCGCCACGCGGTCATCACACGGGCCTACGCGCCGCTGATCGAAAACTCGGTTGCCGAGCACAAGGACCTGATCGAGGCCTCGCAGGCACAGGCGCTGATCCGCAAGGACGGTTGGATAAAAATCTTCCGGACGGAGGCCATGCGCGACGAGGCCCTCGCCGAGGCCACGCTTTGGCAGAGCGAATTCGGCGTGACCTATGACAACCTGACGTCGGCCGATATCGCCCGCATGGAGCCCGATATTACCGTCCCTTTTGCCGGCGGTATCCGCTGGCGCGATCCCTGGTCGGTGCTCGATCCGCATGCGCTGACAGCAGCCTATCGCCGCTATTTCGAAAGCCTCGGCGGCCGCTTCGTCACGGGCGATGCCGCCTCGCTCGGCCAGTTCGGCAGTGGCTGGAAGATCATGACCAGCGAGGGCCCGCTCGAAGCGGAGGACGCGGTCCTGGCGCTCGGCCCCTGGGCAGCCGTCGCGACGCGCCGGCTCGGCTATTCCTTTCCCCTCGGCGTCAAGCGCGGCTATCACATGCATTATGCCGCCAAGGGCAATGCCATGCTCAACAACTGGATCCTCGATGCCGAACGCGGTTATTTGCTGGCACCGATGAACCGCGGCATCCGCCTGACGACCGGGGCGGAGTTCGCAAGGCTTGACGCACCGAAGACGCCGGTGCAGCTCGACCGGGCCGAAGCCGTGGCGCGTAGCATCTTTCCTCTCGGAGGAAGGCTCGATCCCGAACCATGGATGGGCGCGCGCCCCTGCACATCAGACATGATGCCCGTCATCGGCAAGGCGCCGCGTCATCAGGGCCTATGGTTTGCCTTCGGACACGCCCATCATGGGCTGACGCTCGGGCCGGTAACCGGCCGCGTGCTTGCGGAACTCATCACCGGCGAGACGCCGTTCATCGATATTTCCGCCTACTCGCCGCAGCGCTTCAGGCCATAACACCGAGGGTGGAGAGACCCCTGAGGGCCGTTGCCGCAATGCCTTCGATGGTGTCGCCGATATCGACGGTGACGACACCGGGTTCGCCTGTCGGCACCTCGAGTGTCGCCAGCTGACTTTCGAGCAGCGAAACCGGCATGAAATGCCCCTTGCGCTCGCCCATGCGCTTGGTCAGCAGCGCCTTCGATCCTTCGAGGTAGACAAAGAGCAGATTGCCGCCGGCAGCAGCCCTCAGCCTGTCGCGATAGATGCGCTTCAGCGCCGAACAGGAGACGATGATGCCCTCGCCTTTTTCCAGCGATGCCTGCATGCGTTTGCCGATCAGGTCGAACCAGGGCATCCGATCCTCATCGGTCAAGGGAATGCCCTTCGACATCTTCTCCACATTGGAAGCCGGATGAAGCGCATCACCTTCAACGAAGTGGAGGTGCAAGGCCTCGGCGAGTTTCTCGCCGACCGAGGACTTACCGCAGCCGCTGACCCCCATGACGATGATCGCATGGTGTTTGTTGATCCGGTCGTCCTGCATGTTTCCTCTCAAACGGCGGCTTCCGCTCAGTCGAGCGGGAAATGACAGGCATATTGTTGTGCGCCTTCTCCACTTAATTCGGGAGAAACCTGGCGACAATAGTCCTGCGCCTTCCAGCAACGCGGGTTGAAGTGGCAGCCGGACGGCGGCTTCAGCGGCGACGGCAGTTCGCCCTGCAGCCGGATGCGGGTCTTAGCGCGCTCGGGGTCGGCGATCGGGGTCGCCGACAGCAGGGCGGCCGTATAGGGATGGCGCGGCCGGGCGAAGACTTCGGCGGCGGGACCGGTTTCGATCGGGCGACCCAGATACATCACCATTATCTCGTCGGCGATGTGGTGGACCACCGAGAGGCCATGCGAGATGAAGAGGTAGGCAAGGCCCATCTCCTTCTGCAGGTCCATAAGCAAGTTCAGCACCTGCGCCTGGATCGACAGATCAAGGGCCGAAACCGGCTCGTCGAGCACCAGCACCTTCGGCCGCAGCATCAACGCGCGGGCAATGGCGATGCGCTGGCGCTGGCCGCCGGAGAACATATGAGGGTAGCGGCCGTGATGCTCCGGGCGCAGGCCGACACGGGCCATCATCTCCTCCACCTTGCGGCGGCGGGCGCTGGCATCGAGATCGGTATTGATCTTCAGCGGTTCTTCCAGGATCGCACCGACCTTCTGGCGCGGATTGAGCGAACCGTAGGGATTCTGGAAGACGATCTGCACCTGGCTGCGCAGGCTGCGGTCGCCGACCCGCGCCGGCTTGCCGTCGATCAGCAATTCGCCGGCCGTCGGATCCTCGATCATCGTGACCAGACGGGCAAGCGTCGACTTGCCGCAGCCGGATTCGCCGACGACGGCAAGGGTCTTGCCGGAATGGAGGCTGAAGCTGACGCCGTTCAGCGCCTTGACCGTGGCGTCGGCTTTGAAGAGACCGCGGTTGACGGTGTAGAAACGGGCGAGATCCCTGCCCTCGAGAACAGCGCCCGTCATACCAGGTCTCCTGCAGTTTCAACGCGCATGACACCGGGATGGCCCAGCGGCTTGCCGTCCTTCAGTGGATAGTTGCACAGCGCCCGTCCGAGTTCCGGCCCCTGGCGCACAACACCGCGTTCGCATTCGACCGTGGCATAGCCGCAGCGGGGAGCGAACAGACAGCCCGTCGGGCGGCCATGCTGGCCGGGAACGACGCCGGCGATCGAGGGAAGGCGCTGGCCGACTTCGGCGCGCTCCGGCAAGGCGGCAAGCAGGGCTGCCGTATAGGGGTGGTGTGGATCTCGGAACAGCGCCTTCACCGGCTGCTCCTCGACCTTCTGACCGGCATATTGCACCTGCACGCGCTCGGCGGTTTCGGCGACGACACCCATGTCGTGAGTGATCAGCACCAGCGCCATACCCTGCTCCTTCTGCAGGCGCACGAGCAGATCGAGGATCTGCGCCTGGATCGTCACGTCGAGTGCGGTCGTCGGCTCGTCGGCGATCAGGAGCTTCGGATTGCAGGCGAGCGCCATGGCGATCATGACGCGCTGGCTCATGCCGCCCGACATCTGATGCGGGAAGTTCGACAGGCGATCTTCCGGCGCCGGAATGCCGACGAGGCTCAGGAGTTCGATCGACCGTTCGCGGCGCTCCTTCCGGTTGAGACCCATATGCACGCGCAGGGTCTCGCCGAGCTGGAAACCGACGGTGAAGCACGGGTTCAGGCTCGACATCGGCTCCTGGAAGATCATCGCCATCTCCTTGCCGACGATCCGGCGGCGCTGGCGGCCGGAGATGCCGCGCAGATCCTTGCCGTCGAACTGCATGCGGTCGGCGGTGATCCTCGCCGTCCACGGCAGCAGCCCCATCAGGGCCAGCATGGCGACGGATTTGCCCGAACCGGATTCTCCGACGACCGAGAGGATCTCACCCTTGTCGCAGGTGAGCGATACGCCGTCGACGGCGCGGAAAAGACCTGAAGACGTCTGGAATTCGACAGTCAGATTTTCGATTTCGAGGAGCGGCATCACGACCTCTTCAGTTTGGGGTCAAGCGCATCGCGCAGGCCGTCGCCCATCAGGTTGATGGCGAGAACGGTGATGAGGATGGCGAGGCCTGGAAATGTCACGACCCACCAGGCGCGCGAGATGAACTCACGGGACTCGGCGAGCATGGTGCCCCATTCGGGTGTCGGTGGCTGGGCGCCCATGCCGAGAAAACCGAGAGCGGCGGCATCGAGGATGGCCGCCGAGAAGGCAAGTGTGGCCTGAACGATCAGGGGGCCGAGGCAGTTCGGCAGGATCGTCTTGAACATCAAGCGGAGCGTTCCCGCGCCGGCGACGCGCGAGGCGATCACATATTCCTTCTCACGCTCGGAAATGACCGAGGCGCGGGTCAGCCGCACGAAATGCGGCTGGTTGACCAGCGAAATCGCGATCATCGCATTGGTAAGGCCGGGACCCAGGACCGCCACCAGCACGAGCGCGAGCAGCAGCGACGGGAAGGCCAGGATGATGTCCATCAGGCGCATGATGGCGGTATCGATCCGGCCGCGGAAATAGCCGGCGACGAGGCCGATCAGGACGCCGCAGATGACCGAAAGCGTGACGACGACGACGCCTATGAAAAGCGAGAAGCGCGCGCCGTAGATCAGGCGCGAGAGGATATCGCGGCCGACGGCATCCGTTCCGAGCGGAAAGGAGGCGTGGCCTCCTTCCATCCAGGCCGGCACTGCCAAGAGCACCTCACGATTCTGCTCGTTCGGCGCATGCGGCGCAAAAACCGGTGCAAAGATCGCAACGACGAGGATGATGACGAAAACAACGAGGCCGATGACGGCGCCCTTGTTGCGGGAAAAATAATGCCAGAATTCCGCAAGAGCGGATGGCTGGCCGGTTTTGACGGTGACCGTGCTCATGGACCGCTCCTAGTGACGAATGCGCGGATTGATGAAGCCGTAGAGGACGTCAACAACCAGATTGACCAGCATGATGACGCCGGCGATCAGGAGAAGGCCGCCCTGGACCACCGCGTAATCACGCTTGAACACCGAATCGACCATCCATTTGCCGATGCCCGGCCAGGAGAAGATCGTCTCGGTGAGAATGGCGCCTGCAAGAAGGACACCGATCTGCAGGCCAATCGTGGTGATGACGGGGATCATTGCATTGCGCAGTGCATGCACGCCGACGACGCGCAGCGGCTTCAAACCTTTCGAGCGTGCGGTGCGGACATAGTCCTCGCCGAGAACCTCGAGCATGGCCGAGCGCGTCTGGCGGGCGATGACCGCGAGCGGGATGGTCGCCAGCACGATAGTCGGCAGAATTAGATAGCTGACGGCCGAAGCAAAGGCCCCTTTCTGACCTGACAGCAGGCTGTCGATCAGCATGAAGCCGGTCACCGGCTTGAAGAAATACATCAGCGAAATGCGGCCCGATACCGGGGTCCAGCCGAGATAGCCGGAGAAGAAGATGATGAGCAGCAGACCCCACCAGAAAATCGGCATGGAATAACCGACGAGGGCGACACCCATCACGCTCTGATCGAACCACGTGCCTCGCTTGACGGCCGCAAAGACGCCGGCGGGCACGCCAAGACAGACCGCAAGGATGATGGCGCAGAAGGACAGTTCCAGCGTTGCCGGAAACAATGTCAGGAATTCGCCGAGAACGGGCCGCTTGGTGACGATCGAGGTGCCGAGATCGCCCTGCAGCACTTTTCCGAGATAGTCGAAATACTGCATATACATGGGCCGGTCGAAACCGAGATCGTGCATGATCTGGGCGTGCCGCTCCGGCGCCATCACGCGTTCGCCCGAGAGCAGCATGACGGGATCTCCGGGCAGCAGGCGGATGAACGAGAAGGCAATCAGGGAAACGCCGAGAAATGTCGGGATCAGCACCGCAAGGCGGCCGATAAAAAAACGCAACATGGCAGATGTCCAATAGTTTCCGGCGGTCAGGAGGTCCTGACCGCCGGCTGCGCCCAGCTATGCCGGGCATTCTTACATTATTCTTGTTATTCGGATACGTCGACGCCGTCGAAACGGTGAATGCCGAGCGGGTCCATCTTGAAGCCCGAGACCTTCTTGCTCATCGGAACGAAGACGAGCGAATGGTCGAGGGTTGCCCAGGGGGCTTCCTTCTTGAAGATCAGCTGCGCCTGCTCATAGGCCTTGGTGCGCTCGCCGACATCGGCGGTCAGCTTCGCCTTGGTCATGAGGTCGTCGTATTCCTTGTTGCACCACTGAGCGCGGTTGTTGCCGCCGACGGCATCGCAGCCGAGCAGCGTATCCATGAAGTTGTCGGGGTCGCCATTGTCGCCGGTCCAGCCGAGAATGACGGCGCCATCGCGCTTCACGTCGGAAGAGAGCTTCAGGTACTCGGCCCATTCATGCGTGACGATCTCGACCTTGACGCCGATCTTGGCGAAGTCGGCCTGGATCAGTTCGGCAGCGCGGCGGGCATTCAGCATGTAGGGGCGCGATACCGGCATCGCCCAGACCTTCATGCTGAGATCCTTGACGCCGGCCTCGGCCAGAGCCTTCTTGGCTGCGTCCGGATCGTACTTCTCGTCCTGAACGGCGTCGTTATAAGACCACATGGTCGGCGGGATCGGGTTCTTGGCAACGGTGGCCGCACCCTGGAAGACCGCGTCGACGATCGCCTGCTTGTTGATCGCCGAATTCAGTGCGCGGCGAACTTCCGGCTTGTCGAAGGGCGCCATCTGCGTGTTGTAGGCAAGGTAGCTGACGTTGAGGCCGGGCTGCTCCAGGACGGTCAGATTTTCATCCTTCTTCAGTTCGGGAACATCGGCGGCATTCGGATAAGGGATCAGGTGGCATTCGCCGGCCTTCAGCTTCTGAGCGCGCACGGCAGCGTCAGAGGTGATCGCGAAAACCAGATCGTCGATCTTTTCCTTGCCCTTGAAATAGGTTTCGTTCGCCTTGTAGCGGATGACGGCATCCGGCTGGTAGGCGACGAAGGTGTAAGGGCCGGTGCCGAGCGGCTGCTGGTTCAGCTGCGCCATCTTGCCGTCGGCGGCAAGCTTGTCGGCATATTCCTTGGACATGATGGAAGCGAAGTCCATGGCGAGGTCGGCCAGGAACGGCGCTTCGGGATGGTTGAGCGTGAACTTTACCGTAAGGTCATCGACCTTCTCGACCGACTTGATCAGTTCCGGGAAGCCCATGCCGGCAGCGTATTCGTAAGAACCGCCCTCGACATACTTGTTCCACGGATTGTCGGACTTCAGCTGGCGCTCGAAGGAGAACACGACGTCGTCGGCGTTGAAATCGCGCGTGGGGGTGAAGAAGTCGGTAGTCTGGAACTTGACGCCGGGATGAAGTTTGAAAGTGTATTCCTTGCCGTCGTCCGAAACGCTCCAGCTGTCGGCCAAACCAGGCTCGATCTCGGTGCCGCCATGCTTGAATTCGACGAGGCGGCTGTAGACGGTGCGCGAGGACGCGTCGAAGGTCGTGCCTGCCGTATAGAGGCTCGGGTCGAAGCCTTCCGGCGAACCCTCGGAGCAATAAACAAGGGTCTTGGACCAGGCGGACGTCGCCATGACCGAAATCAGGGCCGTCGCTGCCAGCATGACAGAGATCTTTTTCATAATATTGTTTCCCGGTTGTTCTTTTTTCATGTCTGGAGACCCGTAGGCATCCCGATCGACGGTCGATGGAACGACATTTATGTACTGAAAGCAACGGCCTACGGAGAAAATTTTTCCAGCTGGACAATTTTAGAAATTTTTGGTCAAAAATCAGCCCTATTCGGAAATATTCGGACAAAAATGTCCGGGATTTCGTCGCATTTTGGATAATTACGCCCTCTCAGCAGCGCATGTTGGACATTTCAGCACCCATAAGCGCAACCATAAGCCGCAAACAAAAACCGCGATTGCCGAAGCAACCGCGGTTTTCAGAAGTCTGTCCTGTTTGTTGAGATCAGGCGGCGGGGGCAACGGCCGCCGGCTTGCGGTATTGGTGCTCACCGCTAATTCCGAGCAGGAAATTGATCTCGGGGCGCGCCTTGACGAGATCGTCGATCGAATATTCCGAGAGCACGCCGAAGAAGGCGTTGAGCGCCTTGCGCAACGCCGAGTTCAGACCACAGCTGTCGACCAGCGGGCATTCGACCATGCCGTCATCCTCGAAGCATTCGGCCATGGCGAAACTGTCTTCCGTCACCCGCACGACATCGAAGAGCGTGATCTCGGCCGCCGGCTTGCCCAGGCGCACACCGCCGTTGCGGCCGCGCACGGTTTCGACCAGACCTGCCTTGTTCAGCGGCTGGAGGATCTTGAAAAGAAACAGTTCGGAAACGCCGTAGGCCTTGGCAATTTCCGGAATCCGGCTCAGCTGCCCTTCGTTGGCAGCACAATACATCAACATGCGAACCGCATAGTTGGTCTGCTTCGTCAACCGCATGCCGATCTCCTGACTCGTGCCTGTTCAGACGTATATAGGCGGTTTGGTAGTTTTGAACAATTCCAAAATATGAAATTCGCATTCAGCTTATGAGGCCCTTTGCCGCGAGGTCAATCCTGCTCCACGATCTTCTGGTTATAGTCAAAAATGGCCTGCCAACGCCCAATGAAACGGGGGCCGAAAGGCCCCCGCATTGCAGTTCGATCTGTCACGCAGATCACTTCATGGTCGGCATGACGAATTCGGCGCCGCTCTTGATGCCGGAGGGCCAGCGCGCGGTGACCGTCTTGGTCTTGGTCCAGAACTTGATCGAATCCGTGCCGTGCTGGTTGAGGTCGCCGAAGCTCGAGGCCTTCCAGCCGCCGAAGGAGTGGTAGGCGAGCGGAACCGGGATCGGAACGTTGATGCCGATCATGCCGATATTGATGCGTGAGGCAAAATCGCGGGCAGCGTCGCCGTCGCGGGTATAGATCGCGACGCCGTTGCCATATTCGTGCTTCATCGGCAGCGACAGCGCTTCCTCATAGTTCTGGGCGCGAACGACGGAAAGGACAGGTCCGAAGATCTCGGTCTTGTAGATGTCCATCTCAGGCGTGACGTGATCGAACAGGCAGCCGCCGACGAAATAGCCGTCTTCATAACCCTGGAGCTTGAAATCGCGGCCGTCGACGACGAGCTTGGCACCCTCCTCGATGCCGCGGTCGATCAGGCCGCGAACTCGGTTATAGGCGTCCTTGGTGACGAGCGGGCCCATGTCGGCCTTGTCGTCGGTATAGGGGCCGATGCGCAGCGACTCAATCTTCGGCGTCAGCTTCTCGACGAGGCGGTTGGCGGTTTCTTCGCCGACTGGAACGGCAACCGAGATCGCCATGCAGCGCTCGCCGGCCGAACCATAGCCTGCGCCCATCAGCGCGTTGACGGCCTGATCCATATCGGCGTCTGGCATGATGATCATGTGGTTCTTGGCGCCGCCGAAGCACTGGGCACGCTTGCCGTTCATGGCTGCCGTGCCGTAGACGTAGCGGGCGATCGGCGTGGAGCCGACGAAGGAAACGGCGCCGATATCGGGATCGGTGAGGATAGCGTCCACCGCACCCTTGTCGCCGTTGACGACGTTGAGGATGCCGGCCGGCAGACCGGCTTCGATCATCAGTTCGGCAAGACGGATCGGCAAGGAGGGATCACGCTCGGAAGGCTTCAGGATGAAGGCATTGCCGCAGGCGATCGCCGGCGCGAACATCCACATCGGAATCATGCCGGGGAAATTGAAAGGCGTGATGCCGGCGCCGATGCCGACCGGCTGGCGGATCGAATACATGTCGATCGCCGGACCCGCGCCCTCGGTGAATTCGCCCTTGGCGAGATGCGGGATGCCGCATACGAATTCGCAGACTTCGAGGCCACGAACGACGTCGCCCTTGGCATCCTCGATCGTCTTGCCGTGTTCTTTCGAAATCAACTCGGCAAGTTCGTCCATATGCTTGTTCAGGAGCTCGACAAACTTGAAGAATACGCGAGCGCGGCGCTGCGGGTTGGTGGCAGCCCATTTCGGCTGCGCGGCCTTGGCGTTCTCGACGGCGGCGCGAAGCTCCTCGACACTGGCGAGGGCGACGGTCGCCTGCACTTCGCCGGTCGCCGGATTGTAGACGTTGCTGACGCGGCCGCTGGTGCCGGCGACCTGCTTGCCGCCGATGAAATGTCCGATCTCACGCATGGATGTTCCTCCTGTTTGGATGGCTACAATCGCACTTCAATTTGCACAAATCAACGCCGTGATATAAGCAACCGTTGTGCATGTTTTATAGTTTCGATGCAGGCGCTGCTGCTCCCAAACTTGGCGCGGCATGCGAACAAGTCAAATTCAGGAGGGTCGATCGATGAGCCAAAATCCGGTCGTGCGAATGGCGGAGCTGGAGATCGCCGTCGAGAGGCTCGACGCCTATCGAGCATTGCTTACGGAGGAGATCGAGGCTTCGGTCGCGCGGGAAGAGGGTGTCCTTTCGCTCAGCGCTGTTTCCATCCGAGGGGTTCCAAACCGCGTTCGTATTCTCGAAGTGTACGCCGACCAAAAGGCCTATGAGGCGCATCTGCAGACACCGCATTTCCTCACATACAAGAAGGAGACGGCCGGCATGGTGACGTCGCTGACGCTTATCGAGGTCGATCCGATTGCAATGCGGGCCAAGTGATGAACTGGGATGACGTTCGCATTTTCCTGGCCGTCGCCCGCACCGGACAGATCCTTGCCGCTTCGAAACGCCTGGGGCTTAACCACGCCACGCTTTCGCGCCGGCTGACGTCGCTCGAAGCGGCGCTGAAGACGCGGCTCTTCGTGCGCCGCACGAATGGCTGTGACCTGACGGCGGAAGGCGGCATCTTCCTCAATGCCGCCGAGCGGATGGAAACCGAAATGCTCGCGGCGCAGGCCAATCTCGGCCACACCGACACGGCGATCGCCGGGACGGTGCGCGTCGGCGCGCCTGATGGTTTCGGAGTCTCCTTTCTTGCGCCGCGCATGGGCAGGCTGATCGAGCGCCACCCGGAGCTGAAGATCCAGCTCGTGCCGGTGCCGCGCTCCTTCTCGCTGTCGCAGCGTGAGGCCGATATCGCCATCACGCTGGAACGTCCCGAACAGGGGCGGCTCGTCTCCTCCAAGCTGACGGATTATACGCTCGGACTCTACGCCTCGCGCCACTACCTCGCCTCACACGGCAGACCTGGCGATGTCGATGCACTGAAGGCGCATCCGCGCATCGGTTATGTCGAAGACCTGATCTTCACCGCCTCGCTGAATTTCTCCGGCGAGGTGATGCGCAGTTGGGATGCAAGCTTCGAAATCTCGACGGCGATTGGCCAGACGGAGGCGGTGCGGTCAGGTGCCGGCATCGGTATCCTGCACGATTATATCGCCCGGCAATATCCGGAACTCGAGCGCATCCTGCCTGAGGTTTCGATCCGGCGCGCCTATTGGACAACCTATCACGAAACGGCTCGCGACCTCGTGCGCGTCCGCAGCGTCGTCGATTTCCTGCAGGAACTCGTCGGCGCCGAGCGCCACATCTTCCTTTAAGTCGCCGAAACGTGCTTGGCCGGCTCGTCGTTTTCATCGGGATTGGGGACCGGCGCTTCATCGGGAAGTCGGTCCGGCTCCGGCTCGGTGATCGGCGGCACCGGCTTCCAGCCGGGTGCAGGCATTGGCGGCTGATCGGGAATGGGTTCGTTGGGCACGGACATGACCGCCTCCCTTTTATGTTTGCGATGGTCGTCGGGACTATTTGTCCGACTTCAGCGTCTCGGCAGCTCGCACCGGCATGCTGTCGATAATGGCGAAGAGCTCGCCACTGATGATCGGCTCGCTGACCTTGAGTTTGACGGTTCCGTCCTTGCCGACAAGGAAGGCGGCGAATTCACCCGTCTCCGGCGCATCAAGATCGCGGCGGATCACTTCGCCGTTGAGGCCATCGGCAGCGCCGAAAAGCGCCCGCACCTTGCCGCCCGAGACCTTCAGCACCACCATGTCGCGCTCATCGAGCGCGCTGCGGTCGGCCAGCAGCTGGTTTTCCTGGCGCGCCGCGCGGGCATTGTCCCTGTCGGCGAAAAGAATGAACACACGATTCTTCCACTGGAAAGCGGCCAGGCTTTCGATTGGCGAATAGGCGCCGTTCGTCTCGTCGATCTTGGTCGCGCCGTAGAGCAGGGTTTTCGACATGCGTATTCTCCCGTCACCTTGGAGAACGGTCCGAGATGGCACGGGTTCCATCCAGACGACGGGGTTCTAATTTTTATTCTGATGGCGGGGCGGTGTTACGGCTGAGTGGGATTTTGAACCTCGTCGCCCCAGGCTAAGCTGCGGTGACAATAAGTTTCGGAGGAGTAGATCAGTTCAACACTGCCTCTTGGAGGTCAGGCAGTAACATCCATGCTGTAGTGGATGCCCTCGGGCTGCCAGTTCGTTACCATCTCGGCCCGGGAAAGCAGAACGATATGGGTCTGGTCTGCGATCTCGTTTGGAGACTACCAGCAAAACAGGTGCTCGCCGATCGCGCTCACGATGCCGACAGCATGCATCACATCCTCCTTCATCTGGGTGGTGAACCGCTCATTCCTCCGCGACGCCGCTGTAAGCATCAGCATCGCTTGCAAGCAGCGCTGGGGCGTCGAGAGTTTCTCCGCCAAGCTCAAACAATGGCGTCGCCTCGCCATACGCTATGACAAACTCGCAACCAATTTTATCGGCTTCGTCTAGCCGGCTCATGCCTCATGCTTTGGCTAGAATTAATGACATTTCAGCCTGACGCATCCAAAGTCCAATCGGTGCCGCCGCATCTAGACCTTCGAACCCCTGTCTGCTCTTATGCTTTAACAACATAATTTGGAGGCACAGTTGGCTAGCAATCTGTGGGATACTGAGCATGACATCATCTCCGGCGCGAATTCGTTGGCTTCGATAAACACTCTGTATTTGTTGATGGATAAGGGCCTTATTTCGAGGGAAGACGCCGCCGGTGTTCTCACTAAGACTGCTAATCAGGTTCGCGAAGGTTCCGAGGATGGGCCAGATTCGGAACTAGGCGAACAAGTAGCGCGAAGATTTGAGGCAATGGCTGCTTGGTGTTTAAGTTATAGCCCGAGCAGCTAATCGCGAAGGGGGTACTGCCGAATCCGATCACGCAATCTAACTGTGTTCGCAAAACGTGTGCGGCGCATAGTCGACGCATTCGCCTCTTCTGGCTACAAGCTGACGCATGAACGATTCAAACGAACAGCACAAAAAAGACGACCGGCCAGCTAAGCCGCCGCTTCCTAACGGCGAGAAATTTTTCGATCCCTGGGAAGAAGAATTTCGACGAGCATACAAGTCGGACGACAAGACGTTCGAGTATTGAAGCGAAAAGGCGTGCAGGACCCCGTCACGGCCTCGCTACGGCAAGGTGCGCGGATCTGCAATTCAAATCCCGCGCGATCCTGCATCATCGCGGTGCGGCCATCGACGGTGGTTCAATTCTCGGCGCTGGGGGTCCTTGCCCGCATTGAAAACAGGCCTGGCCTGAATTCACCGTCAGCTGGCCTTTTGACTCGCCGATCCTTCGCTCGCATTACCAGCCTCAACTTTTCCTTTATTGAAGCGGATGCCCGGGCGCAGTGTGGGCGGTCGGCCGAGTTTTACATGCTAGCCAAGGCCGTAAGTGAACAACATCTCGCCGTACTAGTCTAAGAGGCGATGCCGAAAATCTGAGCGAGCCCATCATTCCTAGGTGCCAGCTTGCCCCCTGCGACAATGGCCGTCCAGTCAGAGATCAATCCCCCGTCCGCGGTTGACGCCTCGCTGACGCCGTTCCGCGAGGATCTGCTGACTACTCTGCGCGCGGACCGTCTGCTGCAGGACCTTCAGCCTCTCCTGCATCGCGACGAAGGCATGGCGCTG
>NZ_NWSZ01000011.1:0-253332 GCF_002531885.1 Rhizobium sp. L9
AGCTTGGTCTCTATCAGTATCTACCGGAAGCGCGCCGCAAACGTTGTCCACTGCGCTCCAGGAAGCCGCGCGACGGTGTTTTTCCAGCCACGCACCGCATATCCCAACGATGCTGCTCGATCGCTTTACGGACCAGATGCGAAAACGGCGGCGGCGTGGTGCGCCTTAGGCGCGCGCTCTGACGGCCGCTCCGGTGATTTCAGCTTCTGGGTGAGGGTTTTCAAACACCTGAGCACATAGGAGACCGCCACATCCCCAGCGTGAAAGCGAGCAGGCAACAAGCGACGATCTCCGCTTGTTCAGCGATCTTTAAAGATCAATCCCCCGTCCGCGGTTGACGCCTCGCTGACGCCGTTCCGAGAGGATCTGCTGACTACTCTGCGCGCGGACCGTCTGCTGCAGGACCTTCAGCCTCTCCTGCATCGCGACGAAGGCATGGCGCTGCGCCGCTGGCACTTGGTTGATGAGATCCTTGTCGCCGCGGATGATGGCGTTGCGCCCGAAGCGCTCGTCGAGCGCCTTGCTGATGTCATCGAACTCCCGGCGGATGTTCGCGTCGGGTGGGGCGACCGATGCGTTTTGCCGATGGCTTCTGTTCCTCGCCTCCTCTGCCAGTCGTGTGAGCGCCTCTTCCGCCTCTTTCGACAGGCCAGGAATAGCAACCGCCATGCGCCGGCGCTCGTCGATGATGGCGTGGCGCTCCGCATCGAAGAGATTGGCATAGGCAGAGCCGAGAGAACGCAGGCGCGCGGCTGCCTCGGGCACGGCCTGCATCGCCTCTTTGCGCTCCCGGCCGGAAGCCAGCATCTTGTCCATCAGACGATCCGAACCGCGCAACGCGCCATAAGCGGCCGGATCATTGGTCACAGCGGCAGCGATACGATCGGCAGCAAAGCCTTTGGCAAGCAGTTCCTCGATCTTGCCGACGGCTCCTGCCGGATCGCGCCAGATCGTCCTTGCCGCGTTGGCCAGTGCCGCACGCTGCTGACGGTAAAGGGGAGCCGAGAGAGTTCGCGATCGCGCCTCGTCGTCGACTGCTGTCTTGAACTCGGTGACAGCGGCAAGCATGGGCAGCACGGTCGCATTCTCCTTGCCGGGCTTCTTTCCTAACTCGCTGCTCGTCACCGCACTGGCCGCCGCGACGACCTTCGAGCGGTCCTGACGTTCGGCCTGATGCTGCGCCTCGGCAAAACGCTTGACGGCTTCGAACAGGCGGATCAGCTTCTCGCGCTCGCCGGCCATCAGATCATCCGGCATGCGCTCGGCGATGTTGCGCTCGGCAACCGCATCCGCCTTTGCGGTGAAGGCGCTCCAGCCGAAGCGCGCAGACAATGCTTCGCTGACCGCCTTGATCTCCTGCACGACCGTGCGGTCCTTCGCGGCAAGGGCAAAGGCGGTCTTATAAGCATCGTCCCCGCCCCTGTGGCGCACCGCCTCGATCTCCATGAGACGCGCCATGGCGCCTTCGGAGAGTGCCGGGACCGACAATGACATATGCGCGCGACGCGCCTGCTCACGGATCTCGAACCGTTCGGCGTTCCTGCGGAACTCGCTCGCATGGGCGCGGGCCAAGGGAAGCAATTCCGTCGCAGCCGCCAAGGCGACATTCCGCTCCTCACGCGCCGCGCGTCCGTCGACGATGAGCTCGGAGCCGCGCAGGCGGCCAAGCCGATCGGCGCTCGCGGCAAGATCGTCGGCGAGCCTGCGGGGTTCGATGCCGGCATCTGAAGCAAGCGCATTCAGGGCGACAAGTGCGCCATCCGGATCACGATAGATCTTCTCCAGCACCGGTCGCAGGAGGGTTTCCCGATCCTTCCACGCCGGGGATGACAATTGCGCCAGCCGTGCATCCTCGTTGAGGCTTCTGGTGAAGTCGCTGGTCGGCGGGATCAGATAATGGGCTTTGCCGGCGTTTGCGCCTGGCATGGGGTGGGATTCAGTTCGCTCGTCGCTATAGGAGACGCGCCGTTCCCGCTCGATCGCAAAGCCGAGCGCCATGCTTGCCCGCTCCCAGAGCTTTTCCACCTGCTCCCGCTTTGCGGCAATCCACGCAAAGCGCCGCGCGATGTCCCCCTCGATCTCGGCCGCAGCCAGCGAGAGATACTCGAACCCGCGGCGGCGGGCGAAGTCTTGCGCCTGGGCCTGGTAGCCGGCCTCGCTTTCAAAATCGAGGGTCGTCGTCTTGGCGCCGGAGCGCGACAACCGCTCGACGAGCTGGTTGAACAGATCCGGCCGATGACTTTCCCGCTCGATGCGGTCCTGGCGCGCTTCAGCGGTTTCGATCTGCCTGGCCGTCCAGACATTGCGGTCGACCTCCCGCTCCTGGTAACGCTTCTGACCGGTCTCTTCGTCGACAACGGCAATCTGGACCTTGACCCGTTCCACGCCGTCCTTGCGCAAGGTGACGGTATCGCCCTCAGAGAGGCCACCCTCTTCGAGCGCCTTCGGCAGGCTCACGCCCCACAGCCGATGGATATTGCCATCGTCGGTCCTGATGTCGGCATAGGGGGTGTCGTCGGCATCCTCATCATCAGGCCGGAACTTGGCCTCTCCGGTTTCGACAAGCTCGCCGGTCACACCGGCGGCATGATCGACACGCGGCTTGCGCCCCCATTCCGGTCTTGGCTCAAAATCCTCGCTTGCCGCATAAAGATCGACGCGATCGCGATGCCTCGTCATCGCCACATAGGTCAGGTGCTGGTCCAGCATGCCGGTGGCAAGCACCAAGGTGCGCTCGACGGTGGTGCCCTGGGCTTTGTGGATCGTTGCGGCATAGCCGTGATCGACATTGCGATAACTGTCTTCGCTGAAGACGACTTTATGGCCGTTGTCGAGACGAACCGAGATCAGCGCTTCGCCGCGTTTGTCGCCGGTGGAGATGACCGTGCCGAGCATGCCGTTCTTGACGTATTGCGGACCATAACTCCTGGCCCGCGGCTCGAGGAAGCGGGCGTTCTCCAAAAAGATGATGCGGTCGCCGACGGCGAATTCCCGCGCCCCGCGTGCCGTCTGGAAGGTGCGGCTGTCGGAAAGCGCACCATCGCCGGCCATCACCGCACGCAGCGCCTCGTTCAGCTTGCCGACATCGTCATTGGTGTGGGCAAGCACGAGCAGTTCGTCACCGCGAAGACGGCCATCCCTGCCCTCAGAGACAGACCGGCCGACGGCCTGTCTGCGCGCCTCGGTCCAGTCACCGACCATCCGATCGATTGCTGCCGAACGCGTCTCCTCCTCGACAAGATGACCATGCCGGGCATAAACGTCGAGCCCCTTTTCCACCTCGCCGCGGGCAAAGAGCCGCGAGGCCTGGCGCGCCCATTCTTCATGCTGGCGGCGCACGCCGGCAAGTTCGGCAAAACCGATGCGTTCGCTGATCGCCCGAAAGGCTGCACCCGCCTGGATCGGCTGTAGCTGCATGGCGTCGCCGACGAGAACGACTTTCGCGCCCGCCGCCTCGACGATGTCAAGCACACGGGCCATCTGTTGGGAGGCCACCATGCCGGCTTCATCGATGACGAGCACATCACCGCGTTCGAGCAACTCGCGGCCGCTGGCCCAAGCAAGCTCCCAGGCGGCGAGCGTTCGCGATCTGATGCCGGAACTGTCTTCCAGGCCTTCCGCCGCCTTGCCGGCAACGGCGGCACCGATCACCCGGCGCCCCTCGCCTTCCCAGGCAAGGCGGGCTGCCGCCAGCAGCGTGGACTTGCCGGCGCCGGCAAGGCCGACGACAGCCGCAATGCGGCTGTCGCCGGTGACATGGCGGATGGCATCGACCTGTTCCGCGTCGAGCCGAAAAGGATGTTTGGGATCGCCGGTCTCGACGCGCTCGATCGCCGCATCGACCTGCCGAGCCGAAACGCCGAAGCCTGCTCGCTCCGACAGAACCCGCGCCGACTGCGCCATGTCGTATTCGATGCGCAGCATGCCCCGAGTGGTGAAGACTGCCGGGTCTGCGACCTTAAGCGTTTCTCCGTCGATCTCCTGCGGCTTCAGCATCACAAGTTCATCCGACGCCATCAGCCGGGCGCGGATATTGGTGAAGTCTGCCGGATCGTCGACATATCGATGCAGCGCCTTGGCAATATCCTTCTCGTCGAAAGTCGAGCGCTCATTGCCGAGCTGCTTCAGCAGAAGCTCCGGCTCTGCCAGCAGCCGGTCGGCAATCTCGTGGCGGCGGGCGAGATCGGCCGGTGCGGAATAAAGCTCCCTGCCCTTGCGCGCGAGCGCTGCCTTCTCCGGCCCGAGATGTTTTTGCGCGATGCCGTCCAGCCCCTGTTCGGCATAGGAACGACCGTCGAGCCGGATCTCATGACCGGCGAGCGCCAGATGTCGGTTGGCCGTTTCCGCCCAGGCGATCTTCCAGGCCTTCAAGGTTTCCTTGTCACCTGCCCACACCCTGTAGACGATCTTGCCGTTCGGCCGGTCCGGCGTGACAATGCGTAGCGGCTTGCCGTCTTCGCCAAGAACAGGAACCTTCTTCCGGCCGAAGCCGTCCTCCGTCAGCGGACGCAGCGTGGTCATGAGATGGATGTGCGGGTTGCCGTCGTTGTCGTGATAGACCCAGTCGGCCACCATGCCCATCGACGTGAAGCTGTCCCGGACGAACTCCCGGACAAGCGCGATGTTCTCCGCTCGCGTCAGTTCCTCCGGCAGTGCGATGATCAGCTCGCGGGCGAGCTGCGCGTCCGCCCGCGTCTCGGAAGCATCGAGCGCATTCCAGAGCACCTCACTCGCTTTGGCAACGGATTGCCCACCGATCGCCGCCGTCAGCCAAGCCGGGATCTGATCGGGTAGCGCCAGTTCCTCATGCACCAGTTCCCGCGACCCACCACGATAGCTGAAGGACGTTCCGGCCTGCTCGTCTATCATCCGGGCGCGATGACGATAGGCGGCGGCCGAGACGATGCTGCGCCCCGCTCCCCTGCTGATCACCTGCGCCCTGACGAACATGATTGCCACAACCGGCTCCACACCTTCCAAGCACGTCGCGCAAGCGACGTATATTGCGCCCTCAAATCGATCGGACCGCAGGGCCGATGCCGCTTTTCCGAAACGCGCCTATCGATCGGAATTGCGGCTGCGACATTTTCAGATTGATGCAAAATAGCCTATTTAACTATTTTATTCTAGTTAGTATAATCTGGCCGCTCGTCGAGGAGATCGCGGCGCGATTTCGCAAAGGAGAGAAGAAGGGGACTGATGGCGCATCTGGTTCGCCGCGTCGACCAGCAGCTGGCGGCACTGGAGCGCCGGCGGAGGTGTCTCGTGACAGCTGATCGCAAGCATGAGGCGCGCGAAAGGTTTTTGCTCGGCGGCCTGGTCGTCAAGGCCGGCCTCACGAGGGCTGACCGGGCATTCCTGCTCGGCGGCTTTCTCGAACTGGCAAGGATCGCCCCGGGTTCATCGGAGTATCGACGCTTGCGCGGTATTGGAGAGGAAGCATTCAAGATCCCCAAGCTCGATGGCGGTTCGCGGGGCATCGTGGAGGCGCCCGAATGACCACGCGAAGGAAACCGCATCCGAGCCTGTTGCTCGTTCTGGTGCCGATCGCTGTCACTACTCTTGCCGCCTATGTCGTCAGCTGGCGGTGGGAGGGCCTGGCCCCCGGCATGACAGGCAAGACCGGATATTGGCTCCTGCGGGCCGCGCCTCTGCCGGCGCTTCTGTTCGGGCCACTCGCGGGGCTATTGACGGTATGGGCTCTGCCGCTGCACCGGCGAAGGCCGGTGGCAATAGCGAGCCTCGTCTGCTTTCTGGCTGTGGCCGGCTTTTATGCACTGCGCGAATATGGCCGGCTTGTTCCCGTCCGTCAAAAGCGGCGCGATCGCATGGAACCAGGCACTTTCCTATCTGGATGTCGTTGCCGTCATCGGCGCGCTGGTAGGCTTCATGGCGGTGGCGGTGGCCGCGCGCATCTCGACAGTCGTGCCCGAACCGGTGACGCGCGCCAAGCGCGGAACCTTCGGAGACGCGATTGGCTTTCGATGTCCGCGGTGGCAAAGCTCTTTCCACCTAATGGCGAAATCGTCGTCGGCGAGCGCTACCGAGTCGACAAGGAAATCGTCCACCACCTGCCCTTCGATCCAAACGATCTGGCGACATGGGGGAAAGGCGGCAAGGCCCCGTTGCTCACCTACAAACAGGACTTTGATTCCACGCACATGCTGTTCTTTGCCGGGTCGGGTGGATACAAGACGACGAGCAATGTGGTGCCGACGGCACTACGCTACAGGGGACCGCTGATCTGCCTCGATCCATCCACCGAGGTCGCGCCAATGGTGGCCGAACACCGCACTAGCGCCCTTGGCCGCGAGGTTATGGTGCTCGATCCGACGAACCCGATCATGGGCTTCAACGTGCTCGACGGGATCGAAGCATCCAAGCAAAAGGAAGAGGACATCGTCGGCATTGCGCATATGCTGCTGTCGGAAAGACTGCGCTTCGAAAGCTCGACCGGATCCTACTTCCAGAACCAGGCGCACAACCTTCCGACCGGCCTGCTCGCCCACGTGATGCTCTCGCTGGAATATGAGGGACGGCGAACCCTGCGCAGCCTCCGCCAGATCGTTTCTGAGCCGGAGCCCTCGGTGCTCGCGATGCTGCGCGACATTCAGGAGCATTCCACCTCGGCCTTCATCCGCGAAACGCTTGGCGTCTTCACCAATATGACCGAGCAGACCTTCAGCGGCGTCTATTCCACAGCATCGAAGGATACCCAGTGGCTGTCGCTCGACAGTTATGCCGCGCTTGTCTGCGGCAATGCGTTCAAATCGAGTGACATCGTCTCGGGCAAGAAAGACGTCTTCCTCAACATCCCGGCGTCGATCCTGCGCTCGTATCCCGGCATCGCGCGCATCATCATCGGCTCGCTCATCAATGCGATGGTGCAGGCCGATGGCGCCTTCCAGCGCCGGGCGCTGTTTATGCTCGATGAGGTGGATCTTCTCGGCTACATGAGGGTGCTCGAGGAGGCGCGCGATCGCGGCCGCAAGTACGGCGTCTCCATGATGCTGATGTACCAGTCGGTCGGGCAGTTGGAGCGGCATTTCGGGAAGGATGGCGCGACATCATGGATTGATGGCTGCGCTTTCGCCTCGTATGCGGCGATCAAGGCGCTTGACACGGCGCGCAATGTTTCGGCGCAATGCGGCGAGATGACGGTGGAGGTGAAGGGCAGTTCCCGCAATATCGGCTGGGACACGAAGAATAACGCCTCGCGGAAGTCGGAGAGCGTTAATTTCCAGCGCCGGCCGTTGATCATGCCGCACGAGATCACCCAGTCGATGCGCAAGGACGAACAGATCATCATTGTCCAGGGGCATAGTCCGATCCGCTGCGGTCGGGCGATCAATTTCCGACGAAAGGAAATGGATCGGGCTGCCAAGGTCAATCGTTTCGTCAAACCTGTGCAGTGACGATCGAAGCTGTGCGGTAACGAGGCTATTGCAAGCGAGAGCTCAGCGGAATCGGCTGAACTCCGTGGCCGACTTGCGGCGACTGATGAATTCGCCAGCAGCGGCATGAAGAAAGCCTTGCTGAAGCGGCCAGTTGGCGGCGCGGGTTCAAGATAGAATGAGTTTCCCACGATGTCGGTATTGATCTCATCAAAGATGATCCAAAGCTTATGATCGGCATCGAGGCCGGCACGGCGCTTTTCGATCGCCGGCACTTCCGCGGCGAACTGCGATGCCTCTGGCTGCTTTGTGGTGATGGAAAGAAGAGAACCAGATCACCGTCCGGCCGCGGCATTCTCACACCGACTGCGACCGGCCGCTCCCTCTCGCGCCCATTGGAAGGATAGCGTATGACGCTTGCGGTCTGGATCAGCTGGTAGGTCATGAGCGGCCTGCCTCGTCCTCGGCGGCATAGGCCTCGACAGCGTTTCCGAACTCGGAAAACAGCTCATCGGAGATCGCTTCGATGGTCCCGACGGTGCGCCGGTCCGACTGTTTCATCAGCCGCTCGTAATCTTCGATATTGAGGATGTTTTTCCAGAGCGCAGTGAAACGCGCGGCGGAAAAATTGGGGGCGACCGCGCCGTCCTTGACGCCGGATTTGCTGGAGTAAAATAGGACGTCAGAGAGAAGAAGACCCGCGGACCCGAAGGGGACGCGACCGTTTCCGGCGTGAGCCGGCAGGAAGTGTCGAGGATAGAACCCCAGCCTGCGACTGGTCAATTGGCTCACATCATCCCGAGAGAGGGGACGTGATCCGAGGCGAAGACCGTTTACGGACTTCGTGAGCGAAGCGAATAGCACCCGACCGGCCATCGGCCGGTTCGCCCAAATCCACGATCATCACCTTCGAAGATCATCACGAAAATGAATCGGAGTGGGCCGACCGATTCACAAGTGTCGTTGGACGCAAAAGCTGGAACAAGCGATTCTTCCGCCATGCTCGCTCAACCCTATCAGCTCTACATCGAACGAACGGACGCGACGAAAAATATGGCGCGCTTCTATGCGCTCGCGATCGAAGCAACGCTGTTCGGCACTCCCTGCCTGACGCGGCGATGGGGACGGATCGGAACGGCCGGACAAGCCATGGTGCATCACTTCGACAAGGAAGAGGATGCAGTCCGCATGTTCCTTGATCTTCTCCATACGAAACGGGCACGTGGCTATAGACCGAACACAAATGTCAGACGTGAACCCATGGTCTGGGCTGTCCGCGGAAACATTCCTGATCCTTGCCGATGATCATTGATGCGAAGCGCAGCTTCGGGTCGACGCGCCGGTCGACCCGGCGTACCGGCCCAGGCGACAAGGCAAACGCCGCGCTCAGAAGGGTGGCGCAGCATCGATGGTGCCCTCCTGCTCAGCGAGCGCTATCGTCAGTTTTTCGGCCTGAGCGATCTCCAGCTCCGCTTCGATCTGGCGACGCTCGGCCGGATCGGCGTTTCTGAGTTCGGCGCGCAGTTCTTCAATCTGAATTTCGAGTGCAATCGTCATCGTCGTCATCTCCTGAATGATGTGAAAGATGACGACCTGGGTCGTGAGGCTCGGGCCGGGTCAAGGATCGCGTCAGCGACCGGCGGAGCCGGCGAGCGGAGGAACCGATTTTCTGACGGTGCCCTTCAGGGCGCCAGCTGAAAATTGGAGGGGCCGCGAAGTCCTTGAGGCGGCACGACCCTCACGGCAGACTTGGATATCTGAGCAGGCAGTCCTTGGTCTCGTGTGGCACGACAGTAGGAGTGAATGCGGGCTCGATGCCCGCGTTCACTCCCGATACCGCCCGTAACAAATCGCGAAACGGCGAAGGCGGCCCCGATCGCTCGGGGCCGCTCGAGTCGCTCTTCAGTTCGGGCTGTTCCAGAGGATGACCTTCTTGGCGGGATCACCGCCAGGAGCCTGGGCGACGTTGCCGAAGATCACGCCGATCTCAGGGGCCTCCAGCTTGACGGAGAGATATTCCTCGCCGGTCTGGCGGGCAATGCGGTTCCACGCCGCCCCGATTTCGAAGCCGGTCTTGCGGTGGATGATGCGGTAGTCGGGTGCGTCGTCGCTCGCCTTGCTGGCGTTGGGGACGATGGCGATCGGGGCGTTTACCCGGATGGTCGCAAAGATGCCTTCGAGGGTGCCGTCGGTCTTCTGCGTGAGCGTTGCGATCGTGGTGGCCATGGTTCTGTCTCCTTCGGTTGCTCGGGACCATTCCCGATGGCGCACTAAGAGACGGCCGACTTGCTGCGGTCAGCTCGCCCGGAATTTTTGCAAAATTCTATTTTCCGCCAAGACAAACGGACCGAAATCGAATTTTGCAAAAACTTCGGGCAAGCCTAACCCCTTCAGGGGTTGACCGCAAAAGCAGGCGGTCGTCTATAGGAGCGACATATAACGGGAATGGTTCAGGGTAATCGAAGGCTGCGACAAACCATCATAGCCCCCGGTCCAGCGTTGCGGGATATCGGCGGCGTACTCCAAGGGCGGTTCGCACGCTTGTCGATCAATAAAACGCCCGCGCCCGCTCCCAACTGCGGCAGGCGGCGAGCACATCCCTTATTCATGTCATCCTTCGCAGATCCGCGACTGCGCCGCGGCGACCGCATTGCCGCTGCAGACCGTGCGACAACCCCGGGTGAAGGTTGTTCGCGTGGGCGTCGAATGGGTGATTTTCCCCCTCGCCCAACCATCTGAGCCGTCGGTGGTCGCCAGGCACATCAACCATCGCAATCACGCGACCGCGAACGATCTGGGCCGGACTCATCAGCAGAACCAAGCCGCATGAGATCACAAAGCAACAGGATGCGAGCAAGTCACAAACGGAATATGTTGCGGGGTTCGAAAATGAAGCCCGTACGGCTCGGCGGTCGAAGCAAATCATGCAAGGACATGCTAGCGCTCACGGCCGCGGAAGAAATCACGTTCATGGGAAACCTGTCGGGAGCAAGGAAAGAGCCAGCCCGCGGCGGCGCTCTCCAACCCGCCAAGCCAACCCTTGCCCGCCCTCCTCTTCCTCTTTCACCCAGACCGACAGCTGAGGCCGGCTTGAAGGGCTGGGCAGCACGCGATTAGAGCTCACTTTATGCTGGCGCTCGCTGCGGACGCATGTGGACAGAAGTTTACCTTCGGCATCGTTCTTTACGGCCGCGCCGATGTCGTGCCATTCGGCGATCGGCTCGCAGCAGTTCCCTTTCCTGCCTATGGCGATGACATCAGCCCCAGCGGCTGTGATATTTCTATACTAACTATTTTGCGCTAGTATAATCCACGAAGCTCGTGCTACGCCTTCTGATACGGCTCGATCAACCTGTGGTCAGACGAAGGAGGAACCGCGTGCGACAGTTTTTGATCGGCAACCGGGCGTTCGATGACAGTTCTCCAGAGTTTCTGCCGCAGCTCGAACACGCTTACGAACATAAGCTCAGGCCACTTTGCCAGTGTAGGGAGCCGCCGGTGCCGATGTACATCGCCCGGATGGATGGCCAATTCCTGGTCAAACGCATGCCGCTCTCAGGCCGGCAGCATGATCCCGGATGCCGATCTTACGACCCGCCGTATGAGTTATCCGGCCTCGGGCCGTTGATCGGGAACGCCATCCAGATTGACGCGGCGACTGGTGCAACGACGCTGAAACTTGATTTCTCTCTCTCGAAACGGGCGAACCGATCGACGTCGAAGGCGCCTTCAGACCCATCAGAAAGGGTACTAAGCGATCCCAAAAAACTCTCGCTTAGGGCGATGCTCCATTATCTCTGGGATATGGGAGAGCTTACGGAATGGACGTCGCTGTGGGCTGGAAGGCGCGGCTGGGGCCGCGTCCGCAGCAGCCTGCAGAATGCCGCAAGACAGATGATCGTCCACGGCGGCCCGCTCACCGACATCCTGTTTATCCCGGAAGTGTATCATCAGGATGACAAGGAAGGAATTTCCGCCCGGCGTGCTGCAACTTTGGCCGGAGCCAAGGCAAATGGACCGGGACCGCGCAAACTGATGTTGATCATCGCGGAGGTAAAGGAGTTTTCGCCAGCCCGCGACAGCCAGAAAATCCTGGTTCGCCACCTCCCCTTTCCTCTCATGATCGATGAGGGAGCATGGAAGCGGTTGAATGGACGATATGACACCGAGCTGGAACTGTGGCGATCAAACGAAGTGTTCCATCTTATCGTGATCGCCACTTTCGGCATTTCGAGCGTAGGGATCGCATCTGTGGAGGAAGTGGCGATGATGGTGGTGAACGAGAACTGGATCCCGTTCGAAACCATCTACGAACAGCGGCTCCTCGAACGGCTCGCCGGGTTAAAGCGCAGAAGCAAAAAGGGATTGCGCTTCGATCTTTCACGTGGTCAGCCGATTGCCTCCGTGACATTGCCAGACGCAAGGCCGTCGCCCGTGGCGCTGTTCATCGTTCCGACGAATGTCGACGAAGACTATGAGGTTGCTCTGAGCGAGATGATTGCGGCCAGGCCAGAGATGGCGCCATGGATCTGGCGTGTGGCCGAGGGTGAAATGCCCTGTTTGCCGTGATCCGCATGAACTCTGCTTCACAGCAGCCGATTTCCTTTCCAGCATCGCCAAAGCGTTGGTTCAGCCGATGCTCAATTGCTGCGAAATGCAGATCGGCCCAATCCTGCTGCTTGGAGCGAGGCCGTGTGCTGGCAATAGGGATCGGACTCCGCAATGTTTAGGGCAGCCGCTTGACCTGAGCGGCCGTCAACACCTATATTAATTCATCTCCAGATGGAGTTGAATTAGGACCATCGACATGAGCAATATGGAATTTACGGTTACGGAAGCGAGCTTCTTGGCAGATCGCTCTCCTACGGACGTTCAAAACGCAGTCGACAAGAAGGTCGTCAAATCCACCGTGGTTAAAGTCGGGCCACGAGCTCAACGCCTTCTAGGAAGGGCTGAGCTGCGGTTTCTAACGATGGATCGCGAAATCGGGGAAGCCCTGTCCGGCGTAGGCAAACGCCGTCTTTATGAGGAACTGTCAAGGCTTCCAGAAAAGGCCACGACGGCGCGATTTGGCGCGCTCGTCGTGGATCTTCGAAAAAGCGACGCCAAACTCAAGAGGAGATTGAGGCTGCTCGAAACGATCAAGGCGTCAATTAAAATGAAAGGGGGAGAGCCTTTTATCAAGGGAACCGATATTCCTGCTTATCAGGTGGCTGCCTTGTATCCTGCGGCTTCTATCGAGGAGATCCTCGAGGATTTTCCCTCGCTCAAGCGTGACCAAGTTGAACATGCGATCGACTTCGCGCGGGCATATCCTAAAAAGGGACGCCCTTATCCGTCGACGTCCCTGAAACGCGGAATTTCCAGTCTTATTAAAAGCGGTGTTTTTGATGATGACTGAGACAAGGCCTCGGAGTGCTTAAATATTTGCTCGACGAGTCCGTCATCCGTTCAATGGACACGCACAACAATGTCGTTTAGTGGAAGAGATCCATCGACGACAGCGAGTTGGCGATATGCGTTTTCACGCTCTTTGAGAAACGAAAGGGCGCTGAGGCGCAGTTGACAAAGGACCCAAAGAAAGCTCAGGCAAAGTTGGATGCGATAGCCGAGTTCGAAATCAGCTTCGGGCCCGATCGCGTTCTCAGTCTCGACGTAGCGGCAACGAAAGAATGGGCTTCGTTTGTCGGGGCGAAGGAAAAGCATGTCATGGACGCCGGTATCGCCGCGGTCGCGAAAACGCACGGGCTTATTATTGTCACGCGCAACCTGAATGACTTCGCCGACTTCCGCGTACCGTGCCTCGATCCATTCCGAGATCCACCGCTTTTGGTAGAATATGACGACAAGTCGACGAAGAGCAAATGACGAGACGAACGCGGTAGACTATTCGGCCGGCAACGGCACGTCCGGACTGGAAAGCTGGCGAACTCGTTGGCGGTCGCGACTTAAAAGCTTCGTCTGGCTGCGACGCCCGCTATCGCGTAGCGCGCTGTTTCAGAGCGCCGCCACCCCCGCCCGTGCGTTCCATTCTCCCAAAAATAATGCTTGCAGGCGGTGTTCGATGAGCGCTCAGGGCGTTGAGGGGGTTTTGCTAAGATGAGAATCCGGTCGATCGCGTTTGGACCGATCGACCGTTGCTCATTCGAAGAGGTGCGATCAGGCCGCGCTTTCCAGTAGTTTCCTGGCCTTACCTTCCAGTTCGAGACGGCCCCAATGTAAAACACCGTCTCCAAGGAACGCAAGGCGAACACCTGATGGATCAACCTCGGACGCGAGGCCGCGGATAAGTGACGCCGAATTATGCTAGTCTGATCCTCTGCGCGACCATGAGTTTTCGCCGCCGAGCTGAGCGGAATCGAACCGCTGATACGTGCTGGCAACAGCGCAAATTTTAGGTCAGATTTCGTAACACACTCGTATTTCGGGCATTTCGCGAGGGAAATCCTTTGTGTTTCGTGTAATCCGCAACATCGAGTGAACATTGGCCGTTGCCCAGACAATGGCATCTGGAAACTTGATACGATTAAGTTGTCGCAGAGATACTGCTCGTTCGGCTATGGCGTCATCGACAGCGATGACTGCAAAGCCCGCCAGGAAAGCGCGCGTTCCGATCGCAACCTCAGGCTTGGCACCGACGAGAACCTCCATTCGGGTGATGATGCTAATCGCCTTTTCGCGATGTCTTGCCAGGTCGCCTCGCGCTTGCAGAACTGCGTTGAGATAGTCGATTAAAACACTGGTCTCGAACAGAGACTTTACCATTCGCTGCGCATGTTTTCCTGATAGGTTAAACCATCGATCTTGCCGAGGCGGTTGCCAAGCAGATGGAGCAGGCATATTTCAAGGGCGCGTTAGCGAAGAACTGACTCAAGCCGAGATCTCGACGGCCGCAAGCGCGCGAGGCATCGGCCGCTGGAGTTATCCGGTGTGAATGGCTGAGGAAAAGACGGCTTACGCCGCCTCCCCCTCATTAAGGTCCGGCTGCAGGTCATGCAGGTAATCGACGGCCCGCTGCGCATGAGCTGCCGCTGAAAAAATTGCCCGCTTATCGTTGCCGAGAACCTTGAGCCAGCCATCGAGATAGCTTGCGTGGTCGGGGCGTGGTTCAAGCTCCGGAACGATGCCAAGGTCGGCGCAGAGAAAGCAACTGCCGAGTTCGGCAATGAGTTCCTCGCGAGCGCGTTCGCTCCGGTCTTTCGCATAGCGGCCGAGATCACGATCAAGCCTTCGGGGTGCCGCGGTCCAATGCGTCATCTCGTGGCTCAGGATGGCGACATAAGACGCGTCGTCGCGGAAGGCATCCAGGTATGGCATTTGGATGTAATCACGGGCAGCAGCATAATAGGCGGCCGATCCTCCATGCCGTATGAGTGCGCCGGTATTGGCAAAGAAGCGTCCGGCATCGCCGATGCGGCTCAGCGGATCCTGGACGGGCTCAATGCATCCGGCCCGCCCATCGAGACCGGTGATCTGATCAGTGTTAAATACCGTGTAAGTTTTGAGGAATGGAATATCCCGTTCGATCTCCGCGCCTGTCTCCGTCGTCTCGGTGCGAATAAATGAGCTGGCGAAGACAACGGTCGTGCCGGTTTCGCCCTTGCGGACGGCGGCGCCGAGCTCCTTTGCCTGGCGAAAGGTCATCCACGTCGATGACGCAAAGCCGCGCGCGATCGCTTCAGACCAGAGGAGCAGAACATTGATGCCGGTGTAGGGTTGGCTGTTATGGCGCAGTGGCCGGCTGACCTCGGCTGTCGCATCTTTCGTCGTCCAGGGCCTGATCCATGGCCGTACGCCCTGTTCGAGATCCGCAATGATCTTGGCTGTGATGCGACTGTAAATATCGGATCGTTGATTGGATTGCTGCGTGCTCATATCTGAACCTCCGTTTGGAGGCCGCGGCCATCGCGACCTGCTACGCGGGCCGAAAGCCAGGCAGTAAGCGCTGCCTGCACCCGCAGGGCCGCAACGAAGTGGAGGACGGCGAAGCCGTTGCGAGCGGCGCGAGCCTGGCAGGACCAAAGCGGGGCAGGACGCAATGGCCGCACCGCTACCGCGAGGTCGTGAAGGAGGCAGAGCGGCAAATCCAAGCTGCATCTTGTCGCTCGCATCGCAGATGAACCGCATTGAAGATTGGCTACCTCTTCGGCCTGATGATGGCCGCGGGCGCTGCGACGCAACCAGTCCTCAGACAAGGGCGGAAACAGATTCGGCACGCCGGTAGAGGCTTGTCAGCGCCGTTCCGGAGGGTCCGTCCATCTCACGAAGCTTTTGGCCTAGCGCATGCCCCTCTGTGTTTCGGCGTGCAATTTTGACCACCTGGCGGGGTAATCGGCGTCAATTTGACCCCCTCAGATTTCATCTGACCATCCGGCTTTTAGCGGCGGATGGCCGGGAGTTGAAGCGAGTGGATACGATTGCGCGTGTTCGACGGGCCTTCCATCTGCGGTGACGTGCTCCCGTTAAATTAGGCCATTCAGACTTGGAATTTTCCACTTATGATCCCTATTGGGCAGAAGAGGAGAATTTCATGAAGGCCTCGAAGTTTTCGGAAGCGCAGATCGCGTTCGTGCTGAAGCAGGCGGAGGACGGGACGCCGATCGGTGAGGTCTGCCGCAAGGCGATCGAAACTCCGGTGAGCTTCATTGTCCACTCCAGGCGAGAGGTGAACAACTATCTGCAGGAAGGGCAATACTTCTTCTCCGACATTAGGAAGGAAGGCATCGTTCTCTACGAACTCGATGAAGAGCCGCTCGCCGAGCCTAAACTTCTTTCCGCGGCAGATCTTTTTCAAACTTGCGGACGGGCGTTTCGACTAAAGATTCCGGGCGGCCACGCGCTTTCTCCAAATGGCAACGCTAGCGATTGAGCGGGACTTTGCAGAGAACGCAGCATTCGAGCTGCATCAATCCATCGAGCAGGCCTACTCCTGTGTGCTGCTAACGCTCACTAATTACGGCCCGCCCTCCCACAACATCAAATTCCTCCGTTCCCTCGCCGAAGAGCAAGACCGGCGCCTGGCCGAGGACTTGTGATCAGCATCGTGAGCGGGCGTGGCTCAACACGCTGAACGAGGCATATGTGAAGGCCCGCTATTCCAAGCATTTCGAGATCAGCGAGGAGGCGCTCGGATGGCTCGGCGAGCAAACAGCATTCCTGCTCGAACTGGTCAAGACAGTGTGCTCTGAGCATTTAGAGGTACTCGGACGGAATGCGGATAGCAGCGTCGCGACGCGCGCGGCCAGCGCCACTTAGGGGTTCCGAGACCACCTGAGAAACCGGCCGGTTTCAGTTCAGCCATCAAGCTGTTTGGTAACCGTTCCAGCAATCGAGCGGTTCTCTGGACAACGCCCCATGGGAAGACACGAAGACTTGACCCAAACATGCGGGATCGAGGTTCCATGTGGTCCGCTCGCCCAAAAGTTCGCTCACCTCCTTCGCCCGCCGCTTTCGCCGCGGCCTTGCCTCGCTTCTTTTCTCGCTCTTTTCTCATCCGGCATAGGCCTGCGGTGAAAGCGCCCTCGGCCCTGGGAATTATTTCGAAACCTATGACGTGTATCTGTTGGATGATGATCAGAAATAGACCGTCTGACGAAGAAAGAGGCGTCTGGTATGAACACAGGCTCGAGTGATCGCAGCGTCCCCGCATCAGGCCGAGCGGGCTTGCGCGACTATATCGCCATTGCACGGCTCGATCACAGCACGAAGCATGTCTTCATCCTTCCCGGCATCATCCTCGCCTATCTTCTGCGCGGGGTCAGAAACGATGACCTGGCGTCTTCGGTCCTGCTTGGCCTTGTGACCGCGCTCTGCATCGCATCCGCAAACTACTGCATCAACGAGTGGTTCGACCGCGAGTTTGACCGGCATCACCCGACGAAATCGCAGCGACCAGCCGTGCAAAGCGCGATGAACGGCAGGCTGGTTCAGCTTGAGTGGAGCGTGCTGCTCATCGTTGGCCTCGGCTGCGCCATCCTCTCGAGCAAACTTCTCTTCTGCGTCGCCTGTCTGTTTGCGATTCAGGGAATCCTCTACAATCTCGACCCCATCAGAAGCAAGGATAAGGCCTATCTCGACGTCATCTCGGAATCGATCAACAATCCCATCCGCTTGGTGATCGGCTGGTCGATGATCGACCCAACGAGCCTGCCGCCCGGATCGATCATCCTCGCCTACTGGTTCGGCGGCGCGTTCCTTATGGCGGCCAAGCGCTTGTCGGAATATGACGAGATCGTCGCGTCCCATGGTAAAGATCTGCTGTCGAGCTACCGGGCGAGTTTCGCGCACTATACGCAGGTCTCGCTGACCGCCTCATGCATTGCCTATTCACTCTTTTCGATTGCCTTCCTGTCCGTCTTCCTGGTCAAGTATCGCATTGAGTACATGCTCGTCCTACCCTTCGTCGTTGCCCTGTTTACTGCCTACTTCGTGATGGCGACAAAACCGGGCTCTACGGCGCAGAAACCGGAAAAGCTGTTCCGCGAGCCAGGGCTGATCGCAATCGTCATGGCCCTGGTGGCGGCCTTCATCTTCACGACATTCGTCGACATTCCGCTTCTAGTGACCCTGACCGAGCAGCACTACATCACCATCCAATGATCATGGCGAATGATATCGACTGGGGCAGTATCCGTCTCGTCGTCTTTGATGTCGACGGAACGCTATATAGCCAGAGGAGGCTGCGCCTTCGGATGGCGGGCGAATTGATCGCTCATGCGGTGGCGCGGGGCAGTCTGACCAATCTGCGGGTGCTGCGCGCTTACCGTTCCTTGCGTGAAACCATCGGCGAGGAGGAGATCGACGATTTTCAGGCGAACCTGATGGCGCGTATCGTCGCGCGAACCGGCGAGCCCGCGGAAAGGATAGAGGCAATCGTCAGCGAATGGATCGGCCGCCGTCCGCTCGCCCATCTCGCATCCTGCCGGTATGATGGGCTGGTGGAGTTGTTTGCCGGTCTTAGACGGCAGAATAAGGCGATCGGGATCTATTCTGATTATCCTGCCGACGAGAAGCTGCACAGGATGAACTTGTCGGCCGATTACATATTGGCTGCAAGCGATCCCGGCGTCGGCATCCAAAAACCTCATCCGCGGGGCCTGCAGATGCTGATGCAGCGCGCCGGTGTCGGTCCGGCGCAAACGGTGCTGATAGGCGACAGACCGGAGCGGGACGGTCTTGCGGCGCGGCGCGCTGGTGTCCTGCCGCTCATTCGCTCCAACGTGCCGCGGGAGGACTGGCTGACCTTTTCAACCTATTCGGACCCAGTGTTCGCGGCGCTTCGGGCAGAGGAGACATCCGGATGATCTTTTCCAAAGCTATTCGTTATGTGTTCACTGGGGGCCTCGCTGCATTCGTCGACCTCACGATGTTTCATTGCATGCTGGTGCTCGGCGTGTCTCTCAGCCTTTCGGCGACATCGAGCTGGCTGATCGCCGCCGCCGTCAATTACAGCATTACCAGCCGCTATGTCTTCAATCAGGCAATAAGCCGCAAGCGCGCTTCACTGTTTCTGATCGGCGCGCTCGTCGGCTTGTCCATCAATGTCTGTGTGACGCTGATTCTCGCACAACAGGTCGGGTTCTCGCCCTTGTGGGCAAAGTTTTTCGGCATAGGGACGGCCTTCACCTTTAATTTCCTGATAAACCTTCTCTGGGTGTTCAGGTAAGGCCCGCGAGCGACCTGCGGGCCATATCTTTTCGTTCAAGAACCGACCCTGCAATAGGAGCAAGTCTCCGGCTGAAGTGTCATCGAGCTCGGTCGTCACCTCCTTCCGCTCTACCTAGTCGACCTGAAGAATCTGCCGCTCGTTTTCTGAGATGCGGCCTTTGGCGACCACTACGGAGGCGACGGCTGGTGTCACCTTCTCCACGGAGCCCGGCAGGATTGCTATTTAGGCATCGATCGGTGGAACGACCAGAACCTTCCCTCATGCCCCTTTCACAACGGCATTGAAGCGCTATGCTGTCAGCACGGAACGAGCGAGAGAATTCCATGGGACGACCACGGCAGAGCGAACGCGAACGGATCACGATCCTTGGCGACGTCAAGTCTGCCTCGTTCCTCCCGTGGATTCGCCGTCATGCCGACAAGCTCGGCCTTTCCCAAGATTTTTTGCATGCCGGCGCCGACCGGATCGAACTCGAAGTCGCGGGACCTGTCGAACTGATCGACATGCTGGAAGTGGGATGTTCACTTGGGCCGATTGATGTCTGGGTCGACGCGATTCAGCGCAGGATTGTATATGCCACAGACACACCGCAGCCGGAACAGCACCCGAGCTGATGCCCGTTATTTAACCATTGTTGCCAATGCGAATCTTTTATGCAAACCTCTGAAGCTGAGATTGCAAAGCTTGGAAAGCCGCGCTACGTCTGCAGTGTCAAGCCGCTGGTAAGATTGAGGAAATAACAGTCATGCCTTCCGATACGGCCGGCTCCTGGATGCCTGTCGCGCTTTCTGCCGATCTGCCGCCGGCCACCGTCATTCCGGCCTGGACCCCGTCAGGATCCATCGCTCTCTGGCGCAGTCAGTCCGGGCGCGCATCAGCTTCTTCGGACCGTTGTCCGCATCGGGGCATGCGATTGTCTCATGGCTTCGTCCGGAGCGAGGCCCTCTCCTGCATCTATCACGGCTGGAGCTATTCTCCGGCGGGAGCATGCGTTCGCATCCCGGCTCATCCCGATCTCGTGCCGCCGGAAACGATCCGCGTCGCGGTTCAGCAAGTTGAAGAATCGGATGGCATCGTCTGGGTGGCGGTCGGGGAACCAGCGATGCCGCCGCCACGCCTTGATCGTCTCATGCCCATACGCTCGATGACGCTGGAGGCCGACATAGCGGCAATTGAGGCGGCGGCCGGCGGAAAAGCCGATGCGGGCGGGCTCATCCCAGTCGCTGACTGTCCGTGGGTCCGGCTGCTGCCGGCGGAGCAGATCGACTGCACGCTCATTCATCTCCTGGTCGAACAGGGGCGCAGCGTCGCAGATCGGATTACAGCGTCCCGCATCGCCGAAGCGGTGCGCCGCCGGGCAGAAACACACCAGAAGGATGTGGCATGAAAGGAGCCGGCGCGATGATCGACGAATGGTACCCGGTCAGCCTCGTCAGCGGGCTCACCGAGGCAGGAAGCAAGACCGCTTTGATGGGCGAGCCGATCGAGGTGGTACGCACCCCTGATGGCGCGGCACGCGTCACATCGGACAATGGACGTGCCCTGCCCGTTTGCCTCCGCTATGGTCATGTCTGGTCTTCTCTCGGTACCCCCGCCAAGGAGATCTTTGCCATTCCCGAGGCCGATCAGCCCGGCCGCCGCTTCGTCGACGTCGGTGTCGTGCGGGTACGCTGCTCCCCCTTAAGAGCAGTCGAGAACTTCCTCGACATTGCGCATTTTCCCTTCGTTCATACGGATATCCTCGGCGCCGAGCCGCATACGGAGGTCGAAAATTATAAAGTCGAGATCCGCGAGAAAGAGGATGAAGTCTGGGCGACGCAGGTGAAGTTCTACCAGCCACAGGCTGCAAAGTCGGCGACCAGCGGGATAACCACCGAGTATATGTATCGCGTGCCAGCCCCGACCTGCTCGGTGCTTTACAAGACCTGCCCTCCCCGCCCGGGCGAATGGGATGTCATTACCCTGTTCGTCCAGCCGCTTGCGGAAGACCTTTGCGACGTTTGGCCGTGGATGGCCCTCTTCGACGACGTGACGCCAATGACGGATCTCATCCATTTTCAACAAATGATTTTCCTGCAGGATCGTTCGATTCTGGAAAACCAGATCCCGGCGCTTCTGCCGCTCGATCCCGGCATGGAAATTCCGACCAGGGCCGATCTGACATCGATCGCTTACCGGCGCTGGCTGAAGCGCCACAACTATCTCTATGGCGCACAGCTGGTCGCACAATGAAGCTCTACGACTACATCCTATCGCCGAGCTGTTACAAGATCCGCCTGATGGCAGCGATCCTCGGCGTCAAGCTGGATATCCGGCCGGTCGATTTCCATCCCGGCATGGAACATCGTGGTCCTGAGCTTCTCGTCCTCAATCCGGCAGGTTCGATACCGATCCTCATGGATGGCGAGCTGGTGCTGACAGAATCTTCGGCCATGCTCGCCTTTCTCGCCGCGCGGAGCGGGCCTGATTGGCTGGGTCTGAACGCGCCAGAAGAGACGGCGCGCGTGCAACAATGGCTCTCTTTTTCGCATCGGCTGACGACAAATCTCGGTGGGGCACGGCTGCATCAGATGTTGCTGCGCCCCGGCAATATCGAGGCCCTGCAGGCACAAGGGATCGCGGCGCTGCGCGAACTCGAAGCCGGACTTTTTGAGCAGCGGCTCCGCGACATGCTATTCCTCACATCAGACCGCGCGACGATCGCCGACATCGCCTGTTTCCCCTATGTCGCACTGGCGCCTGATGGCGGAATCTCGCTCGATCCCTATCCGAACATTCGGCTGTGGCTGCGCGCCATCCGCAGTCTTGAAGGTTTCATCGAAATGCCCGGCATCCACCGGCTGCACGAGTTGAAGCCCGACCCTCATCCTGCCAGGGAGGAGACGTGAGATGCCGGGCTACCTGCTGACGAACTGCGCCGCCATAATCGTCGACGAAGGCAACGGGCCGACCGTGCGTCGGAACGCCGATCTGCTGACCAGCGGCCCGGCGATCCAGGCGATCGGGACGAACCTGTCGCAGGAGGCCCTGCCTGCCGACACGATCATTCAGGATGCGTCCGGCTGGTTTGTCTATCCGGGTCTCGTCAACACCCACCACCACTTCTTCCAATGCTTCGTGCGCAATCGGGCCGATCTCGACTGGACGAAGCTCTCCGTGATCGAATGGCTCGACCGGATCTATCCGATCTTCTCGCGGCTGAACGAGGATTGCTTCTATCATTCGTCGGTCACGGCCATGGCGGAGATGATCAAGCATGGCTGCACGACGGCCTTCGATCACCAATATTGCTTCCCCCGGCACGCCGGAAAGCGTCTGATCGATCGTCAGTTCGAGGCGGCGGAACTTCTCGGTATGCGCTTCCACGCGGGACGAGGCGGCAATACGCTGCCGAAGTCCGAGGGCTCGACGATCCCGGACGCCATGCTGGAAACCACGGACGAGTTCATCGCCGATTGCGCCCGGCTGATCGACAGGTACCACGATTCCGGCGCCTTCAGCATGCGGCAGGTGGTCGTTGCCCCTTGTCAGCCCGTCAATTGTTACCGCGAAACCTTTGTCGAGTCGGTTAGGCTTGCCCGTGATCGCGGCGTCCGGCTGCACACGCATGTCGGTGAAGGCGAAAGTCCCGTCATCCAAGCACGGCATGGAATGCGTACGGTCGACTATTGCGCCGAACTCGGCTTTGCCGGGCCTGACAGCTTTTATGCCCACTGCTGGGAGTTGACACACGAGGAACTGCGCAAGATGGCGGCAAGCGGCACGGGTGTCTCCCATTGCCCCGAACCGGTCTATCTGGTCGGCGCCGAAGTGACGGACATACCCGCGATGGCCGCTTTCGGCCTGCGTATTGGCCTCGGTTGCGATGGCGCGGCCTCGAACGACAATTCCAACCTCATGCACTGCATCCACTCTGCCTATATGCTGCAATGCCTGACGGCCTCGACGCGCGCCCATCCGGTTCCAGCGCCCATCGATTTCCTGAGCTACGCGACCACGGGTGGCGCAAGCCTGCTTGGCCGCAGCGATATCGGCCGGCTCGCTCCCGGCATGGCAGCCGACCTCTTCGCCATCGATACCAGGCGGATGGATTATGTCGGAACCCGCCACGACCCATTGAGCCTGATTGCCAAGGTGGGGATCGGCATGCCGACCGACCTGACCATGATCAACGGACGCATCGTCTGGCAAGCCGGTGAGTTTGTCGGGCTCGATGAGGCACAGCTCTTCGCCGCCGCGGAAGCGGCTCTCGAGGCAGTCGAATTCTAAAAACCAAAAGAGGGAACTGACATGTCCAGTAATTTCACCCGCAGAACACTGATGAAGGGCGCGGCGGCTGCCGGTCTTGCGACGGCTTTTGCCGGCCGCTCAGCGCTTGCTGCCGACGAACCGCTCGGCATCGCGCTCGTCGTTCCCTCGCCTATCGGCGACGTCGGCTGGGGTCATGCGCTTGCCGCCGGCATCGATCCTATCAAGGCCGCCTATGGCGACAAGGTGAAGGTCACGGTCATCGAAAACATCGCCGAAGGTCCGGACGCCGACCGCATCATGAACAAGACCGTCGCCGACGGAAATCATTTCCTGATCGCCGGCTCCTTCGGCTATCAAAATGGCGCGCTGCAGATCGCCCGCCGCAATCCGAAGGTGACCGTCCTGCATGCTTCGGGCTTCCAGGTCGCACCGAACTTCTCCCCCTTCGCAGCGAAATATTTCCAGGGAACCTACTTGCTCGGCATGGCGGCGGCGGCCGTTTCCAAGACCGGCAAACTCGGCTCGGTGTCGGCCTTTGCCATTCCCGAGCTGATCACCTCTATCAACGCCTTCACCCTGGGCGCGCAGGCCGTCAAGCCGGATATCGAAGTGTCTGTCGTCTGGGTCAACTCCTGGTTCGATCCAGCCAAGGAGCAGGAAGCCGCCAAGGCGCTGATCTCGCAGGGCTGCGACGTGATCTTCTCGAATGCGCAGGATACGCCCTCGGTAATCTCGGCATGCGAGGAAGCCGGCGTTTATGCATTCAACCTCAACTCCTCGATGAAGAAATATGCCGAGAAAACCTATCTCGGCTGCATCGCTACCGACTGGTCGCCCTTCTTCAAGGCGTCGGTCGACGCCCATCTCGCCGGCACCTTCAAGGGCGCCAACGCCTTCCTCGGTGTTGCCGACAAGGTTGTCCAGGTCGTCGATTGGAACCCGGCAATCCCAGCCGATACGATGACCAAGATCAAGGAAATCGAGGTCAAGATTGCCGATGGCAGCTTCTCGCCGTTTACCGGTCCGATCACCAAGGCTGATGGCAGTGAAGGTGTCGCTTCGGGGACCACGGCGACAGACGCCCAGATCGTCGCGATGGACTGGCACGTCAAGGGTGTCACGACGCCGCTGCCGAAGTAAGCCATGGTAAGCCCGCTCCTGTCGCTGCGCGGCATTACCAAGAGCTATGGCCCGGTCGATGCCAATCGGCAGATCGATCTCGACGTCGCTCCACGATCCATCCATGCCATCCTCGGAGAAAACGGGGCTGGCAAATCGACCCTGATGAAGCTGATCTACGGCGTCGAGCAGCCGGACAGCGGCACGGTCGCGTGGAACGGGAAAGCCCTCAGCCTTCCCTCTCCCGCAGAGGCAAGGCGCGCCGGCATAGGCATGGTGTTCCAGCATTTCTCGCTGTTCGAGAGCCTGACGGTCGTGGAGAATATCCGCCTGATCGTGTCCGGCAAGAAGAGCGATCTTGCGGAACGCGTTCGCAAGCTCGGGCATGAGTTCAGCCTCGAAGTCGATCCACACGCTCATGTCCATTCGCTGTCCGTCGGCGAGAGGCAGCGGGTGGAAATCATCCGATGCCTGATGACCGATCCGAAACTACTCATCCTTGACGAGCCGACCTCGGTGCTGCCGCCGCAGGCGGTGGAAAAGCTGTTCGAAACATTGCGCCGGCTGCGGGACGGTGGCGTGTCCATCCTGTTCATCTCTCACAAGCTTGAAGAAATCCAGTCGCTCTGCGATCGCGCTACGATCCTGCGCGGCGGACAGGTGACCGGTCACGTCGACCCCCGCGAGCACGATGCGCACGAGCTTGCCCGGATGATGATCGGCCGCGACATGCCGGAACCGATGCCTGCGCTGCCTTCGGTCGAAGGTGAAAAGCGTCTGGAGCTAGTCGGGCTCGATTACCGGGCGGACCCCTTCGCCGTGCCGCTTTCCAATGTCAGCCTAGCCGTGCGCGCCGGCGAAATCCTCGGCATTGCCGGCATTTCGGGAAATGGTCAAAGCGAACTCGCGGCTCTGATTTCGGGTGAAACCCTGTTGCCGCGGGATCAGCGCGACCAGATCTTCATGATGGGCGAGGACGTCGGCACGCTCGACTCTGCCGCCCGGCGGCGGCTGGGTTTCGCCTTCGTCCCGGAGGACCGGCTCGGCCGTGGTGCGGTTCCCGAGATGTCGCTCACCCTCAATAGCCTGCTGACCGCGCACCCGCTGAACCTTGTGAAGCATGGCCTGCTCGACAAGGTCAAGGCGAAGGCCTTCACCAGTGATTGCATCCGGGACTTCGACGTGCGCACGCGCGGGCCAGGGGCAGAGGCCGGGTCGCTTTCCGGGGGCAACCTGCAGAAGTTCATCGTCGGACGCGAAATCATGCTGGCGCCGAAGCTTCTTTTCCTCGCCCAGCCGACCTGGGGCGTCGATATCGGTGCGGCCGCGGCGATCCGCAAGCGGCTGATGCGCCTTCGCAACGAGGGCGTGGCGATCCTAGTCATTTCCGAGGAACTCGAGGAACTGTTTGAATTGAGCGATTTTATCCAGGTCCTGCATCACGGGACGCTCAGTGCGCCGCTGGTCACGCGTGAGACCAACCCGGAAGAGATTGGCCGATATATGATCGGAGCCCGGCCGCAGCGCGAGAAAGCCACCGCATGAGCAGACCTTTCCTTGCCGCCCTGCCCATTCTGGTCCGTCGGGAGCGGGCATCGCTTGCCGCCACCGTTCTGGCGCCGCCCATCGCCCTCCTCGTCACCATCGTACTCAATCTCGGACTTTACGTCGCCATGGGGCGCGATCCGGCTGCGGTGGTCTATGCTATGCTGATCGAGCCCTTCTATTCATGGGCGTCGTTCTCCGAAGTGCTGCTGAAGACCGCCCCCCTGCTCCTCATCGCGCAGGGGCTTGCGCTCGGCTTTCGCGCCAAGGTGTTCAACATCGGTGCCGAAGGACAATTCGTGCTCGGTGCGATCTTCGCCTCCGCCATTCCGATCTGGTGGCCCGACGCAACCGGCCAATGGATCTGGCCGGCGATGCTGCTGCTCGGCATGATGGGCGGGGCATTCTGGGCGTCCTTCACCGCCTTTTGGCGCGTCCGGCTCAATGCCAACGAAATTCTGGTTTCGCTGATGCTGAGCTTCGTTGCCGTGCAACTCCTCAATTATCTGCTGCTCGGTCCCTGGAAGGATCCGAACGGCTTCAATTTCCCGCAGTCCGTCATGTTCCAATATGACGCGATGGTGCCGATCCTGATCGAGGGAACGCGCGTCAATGTCGCACTCGTCCTCACCGTTCTCCTGTCGATCGCCGCATGGGTCTTCATGCAGAAGAGCTTCATCGGCTATAAATTGCAGGTCGGCGGACTGGCGCCGCGCGCGGCGAGCTATGCCGGATTTCGGGAAAGCTGGGCAATCTGGCTTTCCCTGCTGATCGGTGGAGCCGCAGCCGGTCTTGCCGGTGCCGCCGAAGTCGCCGGCCCGCTCGGTCAGCTGCAGCGCTCGATCTCAACCGGATACGGCTATGCGGCGATTATCGTCGCCTATCTCGGCGGCCTGCACCCGATCGGCATCGTCGTTTCTGCAATCGTCATGGCGGCGCTCTACATCGGCGGCGACAACGCCATGGTCTCCGCCAATCTGCCGGTCGCGGCCGTCCGGGTTTTCCAGGGCAGCCTGCTCCTTGCCTATCTCGTCGCCATCGCCTTCGTGCGCTACCGTCTTATCTGGCGGCCCGCAGCGAGCAGGAGCCCGGCATGAACGCCGTCGAGTTCGTTCTGGCCGGAATGCTGGCTGCTGCGACACCTTTCCTCCTCGCAGCGCTCGGAGAACTTATAGTCGAGCGTGCCGGCGTGCTCAATCTCGGCGTCGAGGGGCTGATGGCATTCGGCGCCGTCATTGCCTTCATCATCGTCTATCATGGCGGCGGCCATTTTCTGGCTTTTCTCGCCGCCGGCCTCGGCGGCGCGCTTTTGTCCCTGATCTTTGCTGCAATCGTCCTCGGCTTCAATGCAAACCAGGTCGCGACCGGGCTTGCGATCGGGATTCTCGGACAGGGCCTGTCGGCACTGTTCGGCAAGACCTACGAGAGCCTGACCGTCAGGGCGCTGCCGAAGATCGCCATTCCCGGTCTTTCCGATATTCGGGTCATCGGCGGCCTGTTTACCCAGGATATCGTCGTCTGGCTATCGCTGGCCGTGACCGTCGTTATCTGGGCGATGTTTGCCTACAGCAAGGTCGGTTTGATTATCCGCGCCGTCGGCGAAAACCCAAAGGCGGCCCATGCGATCGGCTACCCGGTCGTCGCAATCCGCTTCGCCGCAGCCGCTGTCGGCGGCGTCATGGCTGGCTTTGCCGGCGCCTATGCGGCGACGATCTACACGCCGCTCTGGGCGGATGGGATGATTGCCGGCCGCGGCTGGATCGCAATTGCGCTCGTCGTCTTCGGAACCTGGCTGACCGGCCGCATCTTTCTCGGGGCGTGCCTGTTCGGCGCAGTATCGCTGATGGGGCTTGCCGCCCAGGCGACCGGGCTCGACGTTCCCTCGCAGCTGCTCGCATGCCTGCCCTATCTGGTGACGATCATCGTGCTCGGTATCATTTCGGCGGATCGCCGCCTGCTCAAGCTCAATGGCGTCGCCTCGCTCGGCGAGCCGTTCGAGCGATAATGATCACGCCCGTCGACGCGAAGGCAATTGAGAGTCAACTTGCCTTCCGAGCCCGCCACGAACGGTAACCAGAAGGAAGAGCCCCACAACCCTATCAGCCGTGGTCAGACTTCTTTTGGCCCCGCGGTTCAAATTCGACGAGCAGCGACTTGAGTTCGACTTCTCGAACACGTCGCGCCGCCTCATCAGGGCTGACCCATTCGAGAATACGCTGGCCTTGCTCCTTGAAGTCGTTTCCGATCTCGGTGACTTCGATCTGAAACAGGTCGACGATACATGGCGCCACATCGCCGTCGTCGAACTCCTTCAGATAGGTATAGCGGCCGACAGGTTTCCTTCTCACCGCCCCGCGCACGCCTGCTTCCTCCCAGGCTTCAATCGCCGCCGCTTCGAAAGGCTTCTTCCCTTTCATCGGCCAGCCCTTCGGTATGACCCAGCGCGCGCTCTCGCGCGATGTGATCACGAGAATTTCGATCTTCGGCCCGCCATCGCAATAGCGGAAGCAGATGGCGCCGTACTGTTGGCGGAACGCGCCGAACAGCTTCGCAGGAACGGCAGCGAGCTGCCGCAGCAATGGCTGAGACTTGTCTAGTCGTGACTTGCCGCGTTTTTTCGTAGGCTTCATGACGCTCCGTCTTCAGCTCATCTTGCGCACATGTCTGCGCAGGCGCGCAAGCTGATCGATACCCGCGAGCACGTTTCATCGACTTGTTTTAGCACGACGAAATGGAATGCTGATGCTTGTTTCTTCCAAATGAACTAAACTCATGCGCTAGATTTATCTAGCTGACATTCATCGGATTATCATCATGAATATCAGGCAGATGACCGAGGTCGCCGAGCAGTGGCTAACGACATTCATTCTGAACGAATGGACGTTCTTTCAGCTTGCGATCATCGTGGCGGGCTTGGGTTTTGCGTCCTTACTTGCGTCGCGCACAGAACCTGCGATGGAGGCAAAGGCGCGCCTGATCAAGGGCAATCCAGACCTGCTTCGGGTCATCATTGCTCCTATGCGCCGGATGATGTGGCTTTTCCTTGTCGGTTGGTTATGGGTCGCCAACATTGTGCTGAGCAAGAGCGCGTGGCCCTCACAACGCTGGCTTGTGTCTACGGCTCTGACGCTGGCAGCGGCATGGTTCCTCATCTCCGTCCTGACCAAGATCATCCGCAACCCAACCCTGTCGCGCGCCGTCGCGATCGGCAGCTGGAGCTACATCGCTCTTTATGCAGTTGGTCTTGACGGCCCGGTTCTATCTGCACTCGACGGACTCGCGGTTAATTTGGGTGCGGTGAGACTCTCGCTTCTGCTTGTGCTCAAAGCCCTCGTGCTGGCGATCGCCCTGATCTGGTTGGCCGTCCTCATCGGCAACATGCTTTCCCACTGGGTTCAGCGCTCGGCCGACTTATCGCCTTCCATCAAGGTGTTGATCAGCAAATGCATCAAGATCAGCCTGATCATAATCGCTGGAGCCATCGCTTTGTCGGCGACCGGCGTCGACCTTACCGCGCTGACCATTTTCTCGGGCGCAGTCGGCGTCGGAATCGGCTTCGGCCTTCAAAAGGTGGTCTCGAACTTCATATCCGGCATAATCATCTTGATCGACAAGTCGATCAAGCCGGGTGACACGATTACCCTTGGCGACACGTTCGGGTCGATCCGTGACCTGCGCTCGCGGTTTGTTTCCGTCATCACCCGCGATGGCAAGGAGTACCTCATTCCGAATGAAGACTTCATATCGCAGCAGGTCGTCAACTGGTCGTTCTCCAGCGATTATGTGCGGATCGACGTTGACTTCGGGACGTCCTATAACAGCGACCCGCATCAGGTCGTTAAGATCGCCATTGCCACAGCATCGACCGTGCCCCGGGTCGCAAACCAATATAAGCCACCCGTCTGCTGGCTGACCGCCTTTGGCGCTTCGTCGCTCGACTTTCGGCTTCGCTTCTGGATCTCGGATCCAGCGAACGGGCTTACAAATGTACGTGGGCAAGTCCTGATGGCGCTGTGGGACGCCTTCAAGAAAGCTGGCATCTCTATCCCGTTTCCGCACCATGAAATCATCATGAAAAGCCCTATAGAGATCAAACAACCGGACTGATTTGCCAAGCCAGTTGATCCGCCGAGCGGATGCCGTTTTCGAACGCGTTGCTGGAATGCGACATCGATCTGCGCCGAACAGGATCCTGCCGAGAAGAACAGGACGGCAGCACCCGGACTGGTGACTGCCATCACGCCGATCCGGATCTTTCCACGGCCGCCGCCTGAGCCTTGTCGGAAGCGGCTGATAGCGGCGAACAGCTCGCCCCCTGCTATCCGAGGAAACGACGCGGTTCCTCCTGCGGTCGGTCGGCATTCTCCGTCACGCCGGTTTTCCGTGCACGCAGATATTCGCCAACACGTTCACGGCTCATGGGTTTGCCGAACATATAGCCCTGCAGCGTGGTGCAGCCCATTTCCAGCAAACGCATCGCCTGCCGATGGCTCTCTACACCTTCGGCCGTGACCTTCATATCGAGCTTCCGCGCCAGATTGAGCACCAGTTCAACGATAGCGAGGCTCGATTCATCGACAAGCATGGTGTCGATAAAGCTCTTGTCAATCTTGATAACGTCGACCGGCAGACTTCGCAAATGCGTCAGCGACGCATAACCTGTGCCGAAGTCATCGAGCGCCACTGTCAGGCCTTTCTTGCGCAAACGTTGCAGGGTTGTTGCAACGGCATCTTCCAAGCCCTGAAGGAAAACCGTTTCCGTCACCTCCAGCATAAGCTTATCCAGCGGAATTCCTCTTGACGCAAAGGCGGCAACGATCCGGGTTTCCAAGTCGCCCCTCATGAAATCGGAGGCGCTTATGTTGAGGCTGACCCGCCCGAATTCCAGCCCGCGGTCGATCCAGCCTCGAATGTCGGCCGCGACCTGCTCGAGCATGCGCGTCGTAATGTGATAGGCAACGCTCGGGTCTGTGAACGCCTCGTGAAATTGCGCCGCCGACACGATTGAACCATCCGAACGCCGCATTCGCACAAGCGCTTCGAACGCCCGTACCTGACCGTCGGCACAGGCAACGATCGGCTGATAGTGCGGCACCATCCGATGTTCGGTAAGAGCCGACTCCACCTCCCGGACGATTTGGATGCGACGCGCTATCCTCGAACGCAGGCTGGGCTCGTAGTGTATATAGCTGCCGCGCCGCGTTTCTTTGGCATGATAGAGAGCGAAGTCCGCGTTCTGCGAAAGCGTTGCGGCATCCATCCTGCCCTCCGAAATCGCCCCACCCACGGTTATCGCCGGATTTATCGTCGATCCCCCAACCTGCAGAGGGCGACCGATATATTCGATCAGGTGGCGCGCGAGCGAACCCATGCGGCGTACGCTTGCGGGCGCGTCCAGAATGACGGAGAACTCATCGCCGCCGAGACGAAAGACCTTTCCTCGCTTTCCCAAGCGTTCGTCCAGACGTGACGCCACGCCTTTCAGCAGCAGGTCACCTGTCGCATGGCCGAGGATATCGTTCACTTGCTTCAGGCGATCGACGTCGATCAGCAATAAGCCGATGGAAGGAGCGTCGGCCGCTGTGAGCCGCTCCATATGAGCATTGAAGGCTGCCCGATTGGCAAGTCCGGTCAAAGGATCGGCGTTGGCGGCCTGGAGCAGACGTTGCTCGTAACGCACTTTTTCGGAAACATCCTGAACGATGCCGAACAGACGACTGGGCTTGCCGCTCAAGCGCTCGATATCGCTGACCACGCGGACCCAGCGTTCCTCCCCTTCTGGCGTCATGATGCGATATTCCCTGTCGATGCCGGCCGCTGAACCATCGAGGACATCGCGTATCCTGCGTCTGACGCTTTCGCGCTCTTCAGGAGCATAGCAGCCGATCACCTCCTCCGAGGTCATGCGTTTGCCGACCGGCAGTCCGACGGTGCGGTAAATCTGGTCGGACCAAATGATCGTGCCGGTCGCGAGATCCATCTCGAAGCCGCCGACCTTGGCAGAGCGTTCGGTCTGCTCGAAGCGGGCCTGCTTCAGTTCCAACTCGCGTTGCTGCGCTCTCAGCAGGCTTTGCTGACGATGTTCGCGGATAAGGCCGACGACGACGCTTGCCAAACTGCGGAGCTGTTCGAGATCCCGATCGCCGAAGCGGCGGCTCTTCGTGTCGAGGACACAGAAGCTGCCGTAGCAGGTGTCCCCTTCCGAGAGCGGCACTCCCGCATAGAACCGGACCGAACGCTCTCTGACGAAGATATTTCCGGAAAAGCGAGAATCCTTGTCGGCGTTTTTGACGATGAGCGGTGACTTCGTCTCTACGATATGGCTGCAGAAGGATTGCTCACGTGGCGTCTCCTTCAAAAAGAGACCTTGCTCGGCCTTGAACCACTGCCGATGCCCGTCGACGAACGAAACCAAGGCCATCGGCATGTCGAACATGCTGCAAGCCAGCCGCACGATAGCATCGAACTCTTCCGTTGGTGGCGTATCGAGAATGCTGGCCTGGTGGAGGAGATTCAATCTCTCATTTTCTGAAAGTGACATGCGGCCCTGGGCTCCTCGCAGCGCTTGATGACGCGGAGTGAAACCCTTCATGGGTCATAGAAGCGGAAGAACTAACCGCTGACGTTCTATAGAATTGCATGATCTGGTTGCCAAATATTGAAGCTGTCGACATATAGCTCGGTCGTAAGACATCTCGTCGAACAGGATATTCTCGCCTGGCGATAAGATCCTGAAGTATCTGATTAATAAGGCATCTGGGATGGGTCGACGGCATTCCGATTTCGGTTTCGATCAAATATGCAGCGCGCTTCCGAAAGCCTTCAGCACCGCTTCCATGAGCGCTTCGCTGCGGGTCGGATGAGTGTGGACGGTGCCGGCGATGTCTTCCAAGTGTGAACCCATCTCGACAACCGTTTCGCTGCATCGGAATGCGCGTCGCTGGCTGCCAGCGACCTTCAAAAATAGGCCACGCGGCTCGCATCCGTGCAACGCGCTTAGCCAACTTCGCCTTTACGAGCGCATAAGACGGCTTGAACATGAGCCTTTGACGCCTGCGTCTTTTTCTTTGTAATATCCGACATACATTAAATACTATGTACGTTCCGCCGATTGGCACGCGGGGATTGAGGTGTTGGCGATGGCAACCGCCAATCTTCACTTTGTTGTTTTTGCTGCTTTCAGCTTGGGGCTTCGGCGCACCGTCGGCGTCTGACCGCGCGTCTGTCGTCCTCAAGGTGAATGGCGCCATTGGGCCTGCTATTGCTGACTACGTAGTACGAGGCATTCAGCGTGCTGCCGACCGAGAAGCGGTCTTGATCGTCCTGCAAATGGATACACCAGGCGGCCTTGACACCTCCATGCGGGAAATCATTCGCGCGATCCTTGCCTCGCCGGTGCCTGTCGCAAGTTTCGTCGCGCCAAGCGGAGCACGAGCTGCCAGCGCCGGCACCTATATTCTCTACGCAAGCCACATTGCGGTAATGGCCCCTGGGACCAATTTGGGTGCGGCGACACCAATCGCGCTCGGCGTAAAGCCTTTCGGCGGCGATGAGGAACCCGAAAAAAAGCCGAGCGAACCTGGTGGCAAGCAGCCGGAAGCTCCAGGCAATGCCCACGAAGCAAAAGCCGTTAACGACGCAGTCGCCTACATTCGTGGGCTTGCGGAATTGCGCAATCGCAACGCCGATTGGGCAGAGCGCGCCGTCCGGGAAGCTGCAAGCCTTTCATCCACAGCGGCAGTGCGCGAACATGCCATCGATTTCATTGCAGTCGATGTCATCGATCTCCTTGCAAAGGCACAGGGGCACGTGGTGCGGGTCGGTCAAACGGAGGTCCGGCTCGATACCGCCGGTTTGGCCGTACAGGAATTCGAGCCTGACTGGCGCACGCGCCTGCTTTCCGTCATTACCGATCCGAACATCGCAATCATCCTGATGATGGTCGGTATCTATGGGCTGATCTTCGAATTTCTCGCACCTGGGACAATGCTTCCTGGCACGATCGGCGGCATCTGCCTCCTCCTTGGTCTTTATGCCCTGGCATTGCTGCCGGTAAGTTTTGCCGCCCTTGGGCTTATTTTGCTCGGCGTGGGATTGACAGTGGCTGAGGCGCATTCGCCAAGCTTCGGCGCTTTGGGCATCGGCGGCGGGGTAGCCGTGATCCTGGGAGCGACCATCTTGTTTGATACCGATATACCCGGCTTGCAAGTGTCGCGTCCTCTGCTGGACGCAATTGCGCTTGCGATTCTCGCCTTTAGCCTCGTCGTTGCTCGCCTGGCATTCACCTCGCGATTGCGCGAGGTCGCAACCGGTGCAGAGGAGATGATTGGCATTTCCGGTAAAGTTGAGAGTTGGACGGGACTCTCGGGGTACGTCATCGCGCATGGCGAACGCTGGAAGGCCGTTTCCGCCGAACCCCTTGTTGCTGGTGACCCTGTCAGGGTGACGGGTCGCAACGGGCTGGCGCTCGAGGTCGCCAGCCGTCCTGAGAACACCTAGCGGCACGCAAGGACGCAGGAGGAGAAGCCATGGATATGTTTGCAGATCTTGCCTTCTATTTGGTGGCCATTGTCATTGCGGTCGCCATCCTCGCATCCGCGGTTAAGATCCTGAGGGAATATGAACGCGGCGTCGTGTTCACACTTGGCCGCTTTACCGGAGTCAAGGGACCCGGCTTGATTCTGCTTATTCCCTATGTCCAGCAGATGATCCGCGTCGACTTGCGCACGCGCGTACTCGATGTCCCTAGCCAGGACGTCATCTCACATGACAATGTCTCGGTTCGAGTCAGCGCGGTGATCTACTTCAGGGTCATGGACCCCGAGAAGTCGACAATCCAGGTCGAGGATTTCATGATGGCAACAAGCCAGCTTGCTCAAACGACGTTGCGCTCCGTGCTCGGCAAGCACGACCTCGATGAAATGCTGGCAGAACGCGACAGGCTCAACTCCGATATTCAGGAAATCCTCGACTCTCAGACGGACGCTTGGGGAATTAAAGTAGCCACTGTCGAGATCAAACATGTGGACATCAACGAGTCGATGATACGCGCGATCGCTCGCCAAGCCGAAGCTGAACGCGAACGCCGCGCAAAGGTCATCAATGCCGAGGGCGAACAGCAAGCTGCAGCGAAGCTACTGGAAGCGGCGGAAATTCTGGCCAAACAGCCGGAGGCGATGCAACTTCGTTACTTGAGCACTTTGAACGTCATCGCCAGCGAGAAGACTTCGACGATTTTATTCCCCTTCCCTATGGAGTTGGGCAATCTAATGGCCATTAAGCCGCAGTGATCGAACGGCACTGGCGTTGGTGCGGCGAACACCTCGTCCCCTGCTATCCGAGTAGACGACGCGGTTTCTCCAGCGATCGGTCGGGGTTCTATTAACAGGCTTTGCTGACGATATTACCGGGGCCTATTGCCCCATGCAACTGTGCTTGTTCATTCACTCAGCCAGGCCTAAGCGGGATCGCTGGCCCAGTCTTCGTGTCCATGGCGTATTCGGATCACGAATATGGTTCCGTGCTCCTCGATGCGGTAGACAATGAGATGGGCTTTGAACGGATGAACTCTAACTGGCGGCGAAATCTCTTCTCGCTCACGCGCCATTCGCGGATTGGCCGCAATCAGATCAAGCGCGGTAAACAACTCGTCATGATACTGCCTAGCCTGTGCGGCGCCGAACATGCGCACTCCTTGTTCGGCGATCGCAATGATGTCCTCTTCCGCTTCGACTGAAAGGTCAAAGCGCATTATCTACTGCCGCGCGTTGTTTCTGCACGTGCCACTGCCGCGGCAAAGAGTTCGTCCTTCGAGCGGCTGCCAATACCGCTTTTTAAACCGTCATCGACGAAACGTTGCATGGCGGCAACCTTGTCACCGCGAATTTGGTCCCTCCGGATCAGGTCGCGCACATAGTCACTGGCATTGGAATATCGCCCGCTCTTTGCTTGTGCCTCAACCCAATCTTTCATCGGGTCCGGAAGAGATACGTTCATCGTAGCCATTCGAGCCTCCATGGTGCGAATAGGTTAGCTGGACTTGGCAAAGTTTGTCAATCAGCTCCACTAGCGGCGATCTGTGTCATATCCGGGGATTGCCGCCTACGCGATGACGAAGTCAGCGCTTCAGGGGGTAGTCGGCCTGTCGATCAATGTCCGTGTTACGCTGGCACGGCCTTATTCCGGTCCCAGTTTATGTGATCCGAACCGGCAGACGTCATGCGTGATCCGGGTCCAGTCGGCTCAGATGTGCAAAGCGTTTCCCAACGCTTTCAGCGCTGCTTCCATGAGCGCTTCGCTACGGGTCGGATGGACGTGGATGGTGCCGGCGATGTCTTCCAGGCGTGCTCCCATCTCGATCGCCAGCGCAAAAGCTGCCGAGAGTTCGGACACTCCTGCCCCCACCGCCTGCAAGCCGAGAACGAGGTTCGTGTCGGCGCGCGCGACGACGCGCACAAAGCCCTCTTCGGAGAGCATCGTCATCGCCCGCCCGTTGGCGCTGAATGGAAACTGACCGGTGCGGATCTCATATCCTTGCGCGCGCGCCTCCGCCGGCGAGAGACCGGCGCTGACGATCTCAGGATCGGTAAAGCAGATGGCGGGAATGCATCTTTTGTCCCAACCCCGCTTCTTGCCAGCAACGATTTCTGCCACCATCTCCCCTTGGGCCATCGCCCGATGCGCCAGCATCGGCTCGCCGGTCACGTCGCCGATCGCATAGATGCCGCGCATCGAGGTGCGGCATTGATCGTCGATCCTCAGATACGGACCGGCGCGGTCGAGATCGAGTTCTTCGAGGCCGGAGCCCGCCGTTCGCGGGCGGCGTCCGACGGTGACAAGCACATGATCCGCCGGCAGTGTCTCACGCCGGCTGTCCGACGTTTCAACGATCAATGCCTCGGCATTATCGGCAAGACCCATCGCCCTTGCACCGGTCAGCACCCGGATACCGCTCTCGGTCAGCTTGCGCATGACGGGACGCACAAGTTCCGCATCATAGAGCGGCAGCACCTGCGGCGTCGCCTCGATGACGCTCACCTCCGAACCCATCTTCGAAAAGGCCATGCCGAGTTCCAGCCCGATATAACCGCCGCCGACCACGACGAGCTTTTTCGGCAGTTCCGTGAGCGACAGCGCCTCAGTCGAGGAAATGACGCGGCCACCAAAAGGCAGATCGGCAAGCTCCACCGGATCGGATCCGGTGGCGATCACCACGGTCTCGGCGCGGATGACCTGCTGGCCGGTTTCGGTCTCCACCTCCACCGTCTTGCCGTCACGGAAGTGCGCGCGGCCATGGACGATCTTCACCCGCGCATTCTGCAACAGACCCGAAACGCCGCCGGTGAGCCGGCCGACAATGCCGTCCTTCCAGGCGATCGTCCTTGCGAGGTCGATCGAGGCGCCTTCGATGCGGATGCCCATCGGATTTTTGCCGGCGAGCATTTTTTGCGTGGCGTTGAATTCCTCGGCAGCATGGATCAGTGCCTTGGAGGGAATGCAGCCGACCGTGAGACAGGTGCCGCCCGGCTTGCCGGCTTCGACGATGACAGTATCGATGCCGAGCTGTCCTGCGCGGATGGCGCAGACATAACCGCCCGGGCCGGCACCGATGACGAGGAGCTTGCAGACGATTTCTTTCATGGCTCAGCCTTCGATGAAAATGAGCGCCGGCGTTTCGAGCAGCGTGCGGATGCGCTGGACGAAGGTCGCCGCATCCCAGCCGTCGATGATGCGATGATCGAAACTCGACGAAAGGTTCATCATCTTGCGCGGCACGAATTGCGTGCCGTCCCAGACCGGGCGTGTGGCGATCTTGTTGACGCCGATGATCGCCACCTCGGGATGATTGATGACAGGGGTGGAAACGATGCCGCCGAGTGCGCCGAGTGAACTAATGGTTATGGTGGAGCCGGAAAGCTCGTCGCGCGTCGCCGTGCCCGAGCGCGCCGCATCAGCCAGCCGGACCATTTCGGCGGCGCAATCCCAGATGCCACGCGCTTCCGCATGCCGCACGACAGGCACGGTCAAGCCTGCGGGCGTCTGCGTGGCGATGCCGATATGGACGGCGCTATGGCGCGTGATGATACCGGCATCGTCGTCGAAAGTGGCGTTTACCTCGGGCTGCCCGGCAATGGCTTTGACCAGGGCCCGCATCAGGAAGGGCAGGACCGTGAGCTTGGGATGGCCCTCCCTGCGGTCGCCGTTCATGGTGGCGCGCAGTTCCTCCAGCGCCGTCATGTCTACTTCCTCCACATAGGTGATGTGGGGAATGCGCGAGGTGGACAGCACCATTTTCTCGGCGATACGGCGGCGCAGCCCGGTGAGCTTGATCTCCTCGGTCGCCGTCTTCTTGGCGGATCCGCCCCTTAGGAGGGCCGGAGCGGCGCCTTGCACGAGGAATTGCTCGACATCTTCGCGCAGGATGCGCCCGGCCGGCCCGGTCCCCTGCACTTGCCTCAGATCGACACCGCTTTCCCTGGCGAAGAGCCGCACGGAAGGCGCGGCAAGCGGCTTTTCGGCGGGCGCAGCCGCAGCAGCCGGCGCTGCGGTGATCGGCGTCGCTGGGGCAGGCCTGGCGATCTCCGCTTTGACCACTTCGGCGCTCGGCGCCTGCGAGATCGGCATCGGTTGGGCCTCACCGGCACCTTCCGCCGTTTCGATCCGCACCAGCGGCGCCTTGACCGCGATGCGGTCTCCGATATCGCCGGCGAGCCAGATGACAGTGCCATCGACGGGAGAGGGAATTTCGACCGTCGCCTTGTCCGTCATCACGGCGGCGATCACCATGTCCTCGCGGACGGGATCTCCCGTCTTCACGTGCCATTCCACCAACTCGGCCTCGGCGACCCCTTCCCCGACATCGGGCATCTTGATGATGAATTCGCCCATGGCTCAGGCCTCCATGACTTCGGCAAGCGCCCGCCCGACACGGCCGGGACCGGGGAAATAGTCCCATTCCTGCGCATGCGGATAGGGCGTGTCCCAGCCGGCGACACGCACGACAGGCGCTTCGAGATGATAGAAGCAATGTTCCTGCACCAGCGACACCACCTCGGCGCCGAAGCCCGAGGTCAAGGTCGCCTCGTGGACAACGACGCAGCGCCCGGTCTTGGTGACTGATTTGACGACCGTATCGAGATCGAGCGGCAGCAGGCTTCTCAAATCGATCACTTCGGCATCAATGCCGACATCCTCGGCCGCGGCGAGCGCCACATGCACCATCGTGCCATAGGCGATGACGGTCACCGCCGATCCCGCCCGCCGCACCTCGGCCTTGCCGATCGGGATCGTGTAATGGCCATCGGGCACCTCGCCCAGATCGTGTTTCGACCAGGGCGTCACCGGCCGCTCGTGATGGCCGTCAAAGGGCCCGTTATAGAGCCGCTTCGGTTCGAGGAACATGACGGGATCGGGGTCCTCGATCGCCGCGATCAGCAGGCCCTTGGCGTCATAGGGATTGGACGGGACGATCACCTTCAGCCCGCAGACATGGGTGAAGAGCGCCTCCGGGCTCTGGCTGTGCGTCTGGCCGCCGAAGATGCCGCCGCCAGTCGGCATGCGCACGACTATCGGGCAGGTGAAATCGCCGTTGGAGCGATAGCGGATGCGCGCCGCCTCCTGCGTCAGCTGGTCATAGGCCGGATACATGTAGTCGGCGAACTGGATCTCGACGCAGGGCTTCAGCCCATAGGCGGCCATGCCGATTGCCGTACCGACGATGCCGGATTCGCTGATCGGCGTATCGAAGCAGCGCGTCCTGCCATATTTTGCCTGCAGGCCCTGCGTACAGCGGAAGACGCCGCCGAAATAACCGACATCTTCGCCGAAAACGACGACATTGTCGTCCTTCGCCATTGACACGTCCATGGCGCTGCGCACGGCCTCGATCATCGTCATCCTGGCCATGTCAGTATCCTGCCTTCTGCCGCTGGCGACGAATATGCGCCGGCATCTCGGCATAGACCCCTTCGAAAATGTCACGCACCGAAGGCTTGCCGCCGGCATGCAGCGTGCCATGCGCCTCGGCCTGGCGCTGCGCCTCGATCACCTCGTCCATGATTTCGGCTTCCGCCTGCACATGCCGGTCCTCCGACCAAACACCCTTGACGATCAGATGTTTCTTCAGCCGCAGCACCGGATCGCCGAGCGGCCAGGCTTCCGATTCAGTCTTCGGCCGATAGGCGCTCGGATCGTCAGAGGTCGAATGCGCGCCGACGCGGTAGGTCACATGTTCGATCAGCGTCGGGCCGAGATTGCGCCGGGCGCGTTCGGCCGCCCAGCGGGAGACGGCATGGACGGCGAGATAATCGTTGCCATCAACCCGCAGCGCCGGAATGCCGAAGCCGAGGCCGCGGGCGGCAAAAGTGCCGGAACCGCCGCGGGCAATTCCCTGGAAGGTGGAGATCGCCCATTGATTGTTGACGATGTTGAGGATCACAGGCGCCTTATAGGTCGAGGCGAAGACGAGCGCCGAGTGAAAATCCGATTCCGCCGTCGATCCGTCACCGATCCAGGCCGCGGCAATGCGGCTGTCGTTTTTGATCGCCGAGGCCATGGCCCAGCCGACGGCCTGCACATATTGGGTGGCGAGATTGCCCGAGATGGTGAAGAACCCGTGTTCCTTGGAGGAATACATGATCGGCAACTGCCGACCGTGCAGCGGATCGCTCTCGTTCGAATAGATCTGATTCATCATCTCGACCATCGGGTAGTCGTCGGCAATCAACAGGCCCGCCTGGCGATAGGTCGGGAAATTCATGTCGCCCTTGTTGAGCGCCTTGCGAAAGGCGCAGCTGACGGCTTCTTCGCCGAGATGCTGCATGTAGAAGGAGGTCTTGCCCTGGCGCTGCGCCATCAGCATGCGGGCATCGAAGGCGCGCAGCTTCATCATGTTGCGAAGCCCGGTCAGCAGTTCTTCATCGGAGAGCGAGCCCGCCCAGGGGCCGACCGCTTCGCCGTCACGGTTCAAGACGCGGATGATCGAATAGGCGAGATCGCGGATATCCTCGGAGGCGACATCGACCTCCGGCCGCGGCACCGAACCGGCCTTGGCGATCTTGACGTTGGAAAAATCAGGTTGGCCGCCCGGACGAACGGCGGGTTCGGGGACGTGCAGGCTCAAACGAGCGGAATCCACCATGTCTCTTCTTTCCTCCCTCTGCCGACCCGCCCCTCCCCGGAAGCGGGCCAGATGGCATTCTTACAGATTGCGGGCAATCACCATGCGCTGCACGTCGCTCGTTCCCTCATAGATCTGGCATATGCGCACATCGCGGTAGATGCGCTCGACAGGATAATCGGCCATGTAGCCGTAGCCGCCGTAGATCTGGATCGCATCGGAGCAGACCCGTTCAGCCATCTCCGAGGCAAAGAGCTTCGCCATCGAGGCTTCCGACAGGCAGGGAATCTCCGCTTCCCGAAGAGACGCGGCGTGAAAGACGAGCTGGCGCGCCGCCTCGATCCGCATCGCCATGTCAGCAAGGCGGAAGGCGACGGCCTGGTGCTCAAAAATCGGCTTGCCGAAAGCCGTGCGCTCCCTGGCATAGTCACGCGCCGCCTCGAAAGCCGCCCGCGCCATGCCGACGGCTTGAGCGGCAATGCCGATCCGCCCGCCCTCGAGATTGGCGAGAGCGATGCGATAGCCTTCGCCTTCCGCACCGAGCCTGAAATCCGCAGGAATGCGCATGGCGTTGAAGGCGATCTGGCAGGTATCGGTGGAATGCAGTCCGAGCTTTTCCTCAACGCGGATCACCTCATAGCCAGGTGTATCCGTCGGCACGATGAAGGCGGTGATGCCCTTCTTGCCAGCGTCGGGATCGGTGACGGCAAAGACGATGATGACATTGCCGTTCTTTCCAGAAGTGATGAACTGCTTGGCGCCGTCGATCACATAGTCGTCGCCGTCACGCCGGGCCCGGGTCTTCAGGTTCGAGGCATCGGAACCGGCCTGCGGCTCGGTCAGCGCGAAGCCGCCGATCCATTCGCCGGTCGCAAGCTTCGGCAGGAAGCGCTGCCGCTGCTCCTCGGTGCCGAATTTCAGGATCGGCACGCAGCCGACGGAGCTGTGCACGCTCATGATCGTCGAACAGGGTCCGTCGCCGGCGGCAATCTCCTCGAGTGCCGCGGCATAGGCGACGACGCCCGTATCCGAGCCGCCATAGGCTTCCGGCACCAGCATGCCGAGCAGCCCGAGTTCGCCCATCTCCTTCAGCTCCTCGCGCGGGAAGAGATGCTCCCGGTCGCGTTTGGCCGCTCCCGGCGCCAGCCGGTCGCGGGCAAAGTCGCGGGCGAGATCTGTGATCTGCTGCTGGAGTTCGGAAAGGATCATGTTGCTCCTCCCCTCCCCGCTAATGCCGCTCGATGGCGACGGCCGTCGCCTCGCCGCCACCGATGCAAAGTGCCGCCATGCCGCGCTTCAGATCGTAGCGCTCCAGTGCCGACAGCAGCGTCACCAGAATCCGGCCTCCCGACGCGCCGATCGGATGGCCGAGCGCGCAGGCACCGCCATGCACATTGACCTTTTCATGCGGCAGGTCGAGATCGCGCATTGCCGCCATCGCGACGACCGCGAAAGCCTCGTTGATTTCGAACAGGTCGACATCCGCAAGCGCCAGGCCGGTCCGGTCGGAGAGCTTCTGCAGTGCGCCGATCGGTGCGGTGGCGAAGAGATTGGGTGCCTGCGAATGGGTGGCATGGCCGAGGATGGTGGCGAGCGGGGCCAGACCGCGGCGCTCCGCCTCGGAGCGGCGCATCAGCACGAGCGCTGCCGCGCCGTCTGAGATCGAGCTGGAATTGGCCGCCGTCACCGTGCCTTCCTCTCGGAAGGCGGGCTTCAGCGTCGGAATCTTATCGAACTTGGCACGGCCCGGCTGTTCGTCGCGGCGGGCAACCTGCTCGGTTTTCCCCGACTTGATCGTAACCGGCACGATCTCGATTTCGAAGCTACCCTCCGCGATCGCCTTCTGCGCCCGCGTCAGCGAGGCGATGGCGTAATTATCCTGCGCCTCGCGCGTGAACTGATAGGCCTCGGCGCAATCCTCCGCGAAGCTGCCCATCAAGCGCCCCTTGTCATAAGCATCCTCCAGCCCGTCGAGGAACATGTGATCCACGACACGCCCATGGCCGAGCCTGTAGCCGCCACGGGCCCTGTCAAGGAGATAGGGCGCATTCGTCATGCTTTCCATGCCGCCGGCAACTGCCACAGAAGCACTGCCGGCGGCGATCTGGTCATGGACCATCATGACAGCCTTCATGCCCGAGCCGCACATCTTGTTGACGGTGCTGGCGCCGGTCGCAAAGGGCAGCCCGGCATGGATCGCCGCCTGACGAGCCGGCGCCTGGCCTTGCCCGGCAGGCAACACGCAGCCGAAGACGACCTCCTCGATCGCTTTGGCCTCAACGCCGCTGCGCTCAAGTGCCGCGCGGATCGCCGTTGCTCCGAGCTCCGGCGCTGTCGCGTCCTTCAGCTCTCCCTGAAAGCTGCCGATCGGGGTGCGCGCTGCACCGACGATGACGATGGGATCCTGCAAAACCATCTTTCCTCCTTCGGGCGACGCGCTCAGCGCGCGCCCATCCGCAATGCGCCGTCGAGGCGGATGACCTCGCCGTTCAGCATGTTGTTTTCAAAGATATGGCGCACCAGCCCGGCAAATTCCGGTGGCCGGCCGAGCCGCGGCGGAAAAGGCACGCTCTGGCCGAGAGCAGCCTGAACCTCGTCCGGCATGCCGGCCATCATCGGCGTCTCGAAAATGCCGGGCGCGATCGACACGACGCGGATGCCGTGACGGGCAAGCTCGCGGGCGATTGGCAAGGTCATCGCCGCCACTCCGCCCTTGGAGGCGGCATAGGCGGCCTGGCCGATCTGGCCGTCGAAGGCGGCGACCGAAGCCGTATTGACGATCACGCCGCGCTCGCCTTCACCATCCGGTTCCACCTTCTGGATCGCGGCCGCAGCAAGCCGGATCATGTTGAAGGTGCCGATCAGATTGATGCTGATGGTGCGTACGAAACTCTCCAGGCGGTGCGGCCCGTCGTGGCCGACCACCTTTTCGGCCGGCGCCACGCCAGCGCAATTGACCAGCCCGCGCAGGCTGCCGAAGGCTTCGAGCGCCGCGGCGACCACCGCAGCTCCCGCCTCGCCATCGGTCACGTCAGCCTCGACGAAGCGGGCGTCTCTGCCGAATTCCCGAGCCATCCCCTCTCCCGCCTCGACATTGAGATCGGCAATCATCACGCGCCCGCCACCCTCGACCAGCATGCGCGCGGTCGCGGCACCGAGCCCGGAACCGCCTCCGGTCACGATGAAACTTGCTCCACGGATCAGCATGAATCTCTTCTCCTCGCCGCCGGCCCATCTCCTCCAGTATCGCCGGTAGGCAGGATTCTATTCGCTCTACCTATTGCAAGCGATGACAGAACTGCTCCATTATTTCGGCCAGTTTTGCCATAGCGGGGTTGAGATGGCCGAGATCGAGCGACGCATGATTGCACCGGGCTTCGTCGAGGAGGCGCTTGACAGCCTGCGGCGGCTCGGCAAGCCGACGGCGCTAATTCTTGCGCGGGTCGGCTTGCCGCCGGTCGTCGATCAGCCGGTTTCTGCCGAGACCTATGGCGCGCTCTGGCTGGCGATTGCCGCCGAGCTCGACGACGAATTCTTCGGCATGAGCGGCCGGCCGATGCGCAGCGGTAGCTTCACGCTGCTCTGCCACTGCGTGCTGCACGCGCCGACGCTGGGTCAGGCGCTGCGCCGGGCGCTGCGCTTCCTCGATGTCGTGCTCGACGATCCCAAGGGGCGGCTCGTCATTCGAGATGGACTCGCCGAGATCGAGCTCAGGGATTCGGGCAGTCCGCGCTCGGCCTTCGCCTACCGCACCTATTGGATCATCGTGCACGGCATCACCTGCTGGCTGGTCGGCCGGCGCATCCCGATCCGCCTCGTCGATTTTCGTTGCGCGGAGCCGAGACAAGGTGCCGATTACCGGCTTTTCTTCGGCGCGCCCGTTCGCTTCTCCCAATCAATCAGCCGCCTTGGCTTCGACAGCGCCATGCTTGACCTGCCGATTTCACGCACCGAACAGGCGCTGAAACAGTTCCTGCGTGGCGCACCTGCCAATATTCTCGTGCGCTATCGCTATGACGCCGGCATCGCCGCAGCCGTTCGCCGGCGCTTGAGCCAGGCAACGCCGGCTCTCTGGTCGAGCTTCGCCGCACTTGCCGCCGACATGCGCATGCCGCCTTCGACGCTGCGCCACCGCCTGCACGACGAGGGACAAAGCTATGCCGCCATCAAGGACGAGATCCGCCGGGACCTCGCGGTCGAACTGCTGCTGAACACGTCGAAAACGATCGGCGAAATCGCCGTGCAACTCGGCTATTCCGAACCCAGCGCCTTCTTTCGCGCTTTCCGGAAATGGATGGGCAAAAGCCCCGAGTCTTTGCGAAGGGAGGAATCAGAGCACTCAACTTGGGTCAGTCGAACCGCTTGACCCAACCTCATGGCTCATCGTCACAGCCTTCGCCGCGTGCCAACTGCTGTGGGTTCGGCGATGAGAGTGCATTCGGTGGCATCATTCAACGACACTTTGAACCTGCCGCAACCCGCGCTACATATCTCAGCGGGAGGAGTGCCATGTTTGATTTTTCGCTCGGCGAAACCGCGGATGCGATCCGCGAAACGACGGCGCGATTTGCCGCCGATCATATTGCTCCGCTCGCTGCGGAGATTGACGAAAGCAACACGTTTCCACGTCAACTCTGGCCTCGGATGGGCGCAATCGGCCTGCATGGTATCACCGTCGAAGAAGAGTTCGGCGGCGCCGGTCTCGGTTATATCGAACATGTCGTCGCCATGGAGGAGGTCTCGCGTGCCTCGGCCTCGGTGGGCCTGAGCTACGGCGCCCATTCCAATCTCTGCGTCAACCAGATCCGCCGCTGGGCGTCGCCGGAGCAGAAGCGCCGTCATCTGCCGAAGCTGATCTCGGGCGAGCATGTCGGCTCACTTGCCATGTCGGAAGTGGGCTCCGGTTCCGATGTCGTCTCCATGCGGCTGCGTGCCGAGAAAAAGGGCGACCGCTATATTCTGAACGGCACCAAATTCTGGATCACCAACGCGCCGCATGCCGACGTGCTTGTCGTCTATGCCAAGACCGATCCCGCAGCCGGACCGAAAGGCATTTCCGCGCTCATCATCGAAAAGGGCCTGCCCGGTTTCAGCGTCTCCAAGAAGCTTTCCAAACTCGGCATGCGCGGCAGCGACACGGCCGAACTGGTCTTCGAGGATTGCGAGGTGCCGGCCGAGGCGCTGATGGGCCGGGAGGGAGAAGGCGTGAAAATCCTGATGTCCGGCCTCGATTACGAACGCGCCGTGCTTGCCGGCGGCCCGCTCGGCATCATGCAGGCCTGCCTCGACGTGGTGCTTCCCTATGTGCGCGAGCGCAAGCAGTTCGGCAAGGCAATCGGCGATTTCCAGCTGATGCAGGGCAAGATCGCCGACATGTATGTCGCGCTGAATTCGGCGCGCGCCTATGTCTATTCCGTCGCCCGCGCGTGCGATGCCGGCCGCGCGACGCGCACCGACGCGGCCGCCGCGATCCTTTTTGCCAGCGAGAACGCCGTGAAGGTGTCGCTGGAAGCGATTCAGGCGCTTGGCGGCGCCGGCTATACCAAGGAATGGCCGGTCGAGCGCTTCCTGCGCGACGCCAAGCTCTACGATATCGGCGCCGGCACCAATGAGATCCGCCGCTATCTGATCGGGCGGGAGCTCATCGCATCATGACGGTGATTTCGACTGCGATCGATCGCGACAGCGAAAGCTTCAAAGCCAATACCGCCAAGAACAAGGCCCTCATCGATGAGCTCTACGAACGCTCGGCGAAAGCGCGCGAGGGCGGATCGCATGCGGCGCGCGAGCGCCACACCGGCAAGGGCAAGCTCCTGCCGCGCGACCGCATTCAACTCCTGCTCGATGCCGGCAGCCCTTTCCTGGAGATCGGCACGCTGGCGGGCAACGGCATGTATGGTGACGAGGCGCCGGGTGCGGGCATCATATCGGGCATCGGCCGGGTATCCGGCCGCGAGGTGATGATCGTTGCCAATGACGCGACGGTGAAGGGCGGGGCCTATTTCCCGATGACGGTGAAGAAACATCTCAGGGCGCAGGAGATCGCGCTGCAGAACCGGCTGCCCTGCCTCTATCTGGTCGATAGCGGCGGCGCTAATCTTCCGCATCAGGCCGAGGTCTTCCCCGACCGCGACCATTTCGGCGCGATCTTCTACAATCAGGCGCAGATGTCGGCCGAAGGCATTCCGCAGATCGCCTGCGTCATGGGAAGCTGCACGGCCGGCGGCGCCTACGTGCCCGCCATGTCTGATGAAACGGTGATCGTGCGCAATCAGGGCACGATCTTTCTCGCCGGGCCGCCGCTGGTCAAAGCCGCCACCGGCGAGATCATCTCCGCCGAGGAGCTCGGCGGCGCCGAGACGCATGGCCGCCGCTCCGGCGTCGTCGACCATGTCGCCGAGAACGACGAACATGCGCTGCTTCTGGTGCGAGACATCGTCGCCAGCCTCAACAGCGTCAAATCGGTCGATATCGACATCCAGCCTCCGCGGTCGCCGAAACTCGATGTGGACGACCTACTTGGCCTCATACCTGAGGACGTGCGGTCGCCCTATGACGTGCGCGAGGTGATCGGTCGGATCGTCGACGGCTCGGAACTGCACGAGTTCAAGCCGCTCTACGGTTCCACGCTCATCTGCGGCTTTGCCCGCATCTGGGGCATGCCGGTCGCCGTCATCGCCAACAACGGCGTGCTCTTTTCCGAAAGCGCGCTGAAGGGTGCGCATTTCATCGAGCTCGCCTGCCAGCGCCGCGTGCCGCTGCTGTTCCTGCAGAATATTTCGGGTTTCATGGTCGGCGGCCGCTATGAAGCCGGCGGCATCGCCAAGGACGGAGCAAAGCTGGTGACGGCGGTTGCGACAGCAACCGTGCCGAAGGTCACCGTCATCATCGGCGGCAGTTTCGGCGCCGGCAATTACGGCATGTGCGGCCGCGCCTATCGCCCGCGTTTCCTTTTCACCTGGCCGAACAGCCGCATCAGCGTCATGGGCGGCGAACAGGCGGCCTCCGTGCTCGCCACCATCCGCCGCGACGCGCTGGAGGCGCGCGGTGAGAATTGGTCTGTCGATGAGGAGGAGGCCTTCAAGGCGCCGATCCGCGCCGGCTACGAGGCTGAAGGCAATCCCTATTATGCTACGGCCCGTCTTTGGGACGACGGCATCATCGACCCGCGCCAGACGCGGGACGTGCTCGGCCTTGCCTTCTCCGCCTGCCTGAATGCGCCGATCCCGAAAGGGCCGCGCTTCGGCCTGTTTCGGATGTGAGGCGGCAATGATGGAAAGCCTTCTCATCGCCAACAGAGGCGAAATTGCCCGCCGCATCATCCGCACGGCAAAGACCGCCGGCATCCGTACGATCGCCGTCTATTCCGAAGCCGATGCCGACCTGCCCTTCGTCAAGGAGGCCGACGAGGCGATCGCCATCGGCCCGCCGCCGGCCCGCGAAAGCTATCTGTCAGAGGCGCGCATTGTCGAAGCCGCCCGGAAAACCGGCGCGGCCGCGATCCATCCGGGCTACGGTTTTCTGTCGGAAAATGCCGAATTTGCCGAAGCGGTCGAGAAGGCCGGCATGGTCTGGGTCGGCGCACCGCCGGCCGCAATCCGGGCGATGGGACTGAAGGACGCCGCCAAGCAATTGATGCAGGCAGCCGGCGTGCCGGTCACGCCCGGTTATCTCGGTCCGGACCAGAGCGAAGCAAGGCTTGCGGCCGAGGCCGATGCCATCGGCTACCCCGTCCTCATCAAGGCGGTTGCCGGCGGCGGCGGCAAGGGCATGCGCCGCGTTGACCGCCCGCAGGATTTCAGCGAGCTCCTCGCCTCCTGCCGCCGCGAAGCCGCCGCTTCGTTCGGCGATGATCGCGTTCTCATCGAACGCTTTATCGCCAACCCGCGTCATATCGAGGTCCAGATCTTCGCTGACCAGCATGGCAACTGCGTCCACCTCTTCGAGCGCGACTGCTCGCTGCAGCGCCGCCATCAGAAGGTCATCGAGGAGGCCCCTGCTCCCGGGCTCGATGCCGCCGCGCGCACGGCGATCTGCGATGCGGCAGTGAAGGCCGCAAGAGCGGTGAACTATGTCGGCGCCGGCACGATCGAATTCATCGCCGATGCTTCGCAAGGCCTGCGTCCGGATCGTATCTGGTTCATGGAGATGAACACGCGCTTGCAGGTGGAACATCCCGTCACTGAAGCCATAACAGGTGAGGATCTGGTGCTCTGGCAGCTGAAGGTCGCAACCGGCGAGCCGCTGCCGAAGAGCCAGGACGAGATCGCCATGAAGGGCTGGGCATTCGAGGCACGGCTCTATGCCGAAAATCCAGCCGCCGGCTACCTGCCCTCGACCGGAAGGCTCGAACATCTGAAACTTCCGGAGGCGGTCCGCGTCGACAGCGGCGTCGAGCAGGGCGATGAGATCACCTCCTTCTACGATCCGATGATCGCCAAGATCATCGCGCATGGGCCGAGCCGCGAGGCCGCGCTGTCGAAGCTCGCCGCCGCCTGTGCCGGCATCGAGATCTGGCCGGTCAGATCCAATGCCGGCCTTCTCGCCCGCGTCGCCGCCGATCCTGATTTTCGCGCCGCCCGGATCGATACCGGCTTCCTCGACCGCCACGGTGAAAGCCTTGTGGCGACGGAGCCGGAGGAGACGGCAATCGACAAAGCGGCAACGGCACTTTCGAAGGCCGCGAACGAGGATCCCTGGTCGGTACTGACCGGTTTTCGCATCGCCGGGCCAGGCGACGGCCGCGTGCGGGTGCGCATCGACGGCCATCTCCACTGGGGGCGCGTGCGCCCCGGACTTGAGGCGAATGCCGTCGAGGTCGACGCGAAGACCGTGCTTTTCGACGCCGGCAATGCCTGGACGATCGGCCTGCCCGATGCGGGCGAAGTCGAGGCAAGCCAGGGTTCGGGCGACGGCGCCATTCTTTCGCCCATGCCCGGCCTCGTCATAGCGGTCGATGTCGCCGAAGGCGACACTGTTGCCAAGGGGGATCGCCTGCTGACGGTCGAAGCAATGAAGATGGAACACGCGCTGCGCGCGCCCTTCGATGGCATCGTTGGCAAATTGCAGGTTTCCACCGGCTCCCGGGTATCGGAAAACCAGCTTGTTGTCACCGTGATGAAGGGAGAGGCGTGATGGCCGGGCGCTATTTCGACGAATGGACGGTCGGCGAGCACATCGCCCATGATATCCGCCGCACGGTCACCGAGACCGATAATCTGCTGTTCACCACGCTTTCCCACAATCCCCAGCCGCTGCATCTCGACGCGGATTATGCCGCCGCCACCGAGTTCGGCCGGATCGTCGTCAACGGCACCTTCACCTTTGCCCTGACCGTCGGCCTTTCGGTCGGCGACACCACGCTCGGCACGCTCGTCGCCAATCTGGGCTATGACAAGGTGACGATGCCGAAGCCGGTCTTCATCGGCGATACGCTGCGGGTTGAAACCGAGGTGACGGAGCTGCGCCGCTCAAACTCCCGCCCCGATGCTGGCATCGTCACTTTCCGGCATGTCACGTTGAACCAGCGTGGCGAGATCGTCTGCCAGTGCCTGCGCACGGCAATGCTGAAGGTCAAACCGTCATGAGGCTGCGCTCGCTGCTCTTCGTGCCCGGCGACCGGCCGGAGCGCTTCGAGAAAGCGCTCGCCTCCGGCGCCGATGCTGTCATTCTCGATCTGGAAGATTCGGTTGCGCCCCCAAACAAGCCGCGAGCCCGGGAAGCCGTGCACGAATTCACCCTGCGCCATGCCGGCGAGGCCGCTCTGCTGATCCGCGTCAATCCGCTGACCTCCCCCGAATTCGAAGCCGATCTTGCCTCTCTGAACGGCCTTCATCCTTTCGCCGTCATGCTGCCGAAGGCCGAGGGTGCCGCTTCAGTGCTGACGCTCGCAGGCGCTCTCGCCTCCACCATTCCCATTCTGCCGATCGCGACAGAAACGCCCTCGGCGATCTTCGAGATCGGTAGCTACCGCGACGTCTCGGCGAACCTTTGCGGCCTGACCTGGGGCGCCGAGGACCTGCCGGCCGCGATCGGGGCTTCGACCGCGCGACGGACGGACGGACGTTATACGCCGCCTTACGAGCTTGCCCGCTCGCTCACGCTGTTCGCAGCCCATGCCGCCGCCGTTCCTGCAATCGAAACCGTCTATCCCGATTTTCACGATCTCAGCGGCCTCAGGGCGTACCTCGGGCGCGCCCGGCGCGACGGCTTTTCCGCTATGATGGCCATTCATCCAAGCCAGGTCGAAGCGATCAATCACGCCTTCACACCTGACGCCTCCGAGATCACCTGGGCCGAGAAGGTCGCCGCCGCCTTTGCCGCCAGACCGGATGCCGGCGTCATCCAGCTTGACGGACGCATGCTTGACCTGCCGCATCTCAAACTTGCGCTGCGCATTCTGGAAAACGCCGGACGATAGGCCAACCTTCCAGATAATCAACCCGACTTTGCCGTTTGCCTGGAGGCGGCCTGCTCCGGCTCGAAGTAACCGGCGCCGATGGCGACATAGAGGTCCACATAATCCTTCGCGACCTGCTGCACGGTGGCAGCGAGGCTTTCCTGAGCATCTGAGACCGACCGCTGCGCGTCCAGAACGTCGAGCAGCGACGAGGCGCCATCCTTGTAGCTCGTGGTCGAAAGCGCCAGCGATTCCTGCGCGGTCTGCACCTGCCTGCGCAACGGTCCCAGCGTCTGCGTATTGTGGCGGACGGCTGCAAGCGCATTCTCGACCTCTTCGACCCCGTTCAGCACCGCCGCCTTCCACGCCAGATATTGGGCTCTGGCATCGGATTTCTCGATGTCGACATTGGCCCGCAACTTGCCGCCATCGAAAATCGGCAGGTTGAGCGTCGGTCCGAACGACCAGCTGGTCAGGCTTGCGCCGCTGGCGCCCGAGGATTTCACCCAGGTCGGCGAAATCGAGCCGGAGAGCGAGATCGACGGGTAGAGCTGTGCTTCGGCTGCACCGATATCGCCCACAGCCGCCGCAAGCTCGCGTTCGGCCTTTCTTATATCGGGACGGTTGCGAATGAGATCGGCCGGAATGCCGGCACGAATGTCGCCGCGGAACACCGGCTGGCCTGTATTCTTGCGCAGTTCGTCCGTCAGCGAAGCCGCCGGCATTCCGAGCAGAGTGGCAATGTGATGGGCCGATTCGGTAAAACTCTGTTCTAGGCCGGGAATGTCGGCCTTTGTCGATTGTACCAAGCCCTCGGCCTGGACAACGTCGAGGCGGGAGGCCGCACCGGCTTTCAGCTGCAGCTGCGTGAGGTCGTAAGTCTGCTGGCGGGACTTCAAATTCGCCTGTGAGAGCGCAATCCGCTCCTGATAGTAGCGGGCGTCGATATAACTCTCGACCAGGTCTTTCAGAAAGGTGAGCTTCGCATTGTCGGCCGTCGCATAAGCGGCCCCAAGCGAGGCAATGGCGCTCTCCTTCGAGCGGCGATACTGGCCGAAGACGTCGAGCAGCCACGCAAGACTGGCTTCGCCGCCTGACGTGTTCGTGGTGCTGACCGTCGTGCGCAGCCGCCCCTTTTCGCCTGATACCGTGTGCGATGCGTCCACGCTCAGACTCGGCAGAGCGCCTGCACCGGCAACCGTCACGTTGGCAGAAGCCGAGTTGATGCTCTCGAGCGCCTGCAGCACATCGAGATTCTCGCTGATTCCGTGAGCGACCAGCCCGTCGAGCTTCTTGTCGCGATAGGCCGTCCACCACTCTGCCGTCACGACATCGCCGTTGCTCTTGTTACCCCCCGCTTCGAATTTCGCGGGAAGCGGCATCTCTGGGGGAACGTGATCCGGGCCGCTGACGCAGCCTGCGAGCAGCAGTGTGAACGCGGATGCGGCGTAGCGGAGGGACGATAATCTTGTGTGAAGCGACGTACTCACGGGGGAGCCTCTGAACGGGAATCGTGGGTTCAGGCTTAGCGACGCCAGCGTTAATGGCGGTTAAGAAACTGTAAAGTTAGGTAAAACCCGGCAGAAGGGATCAGCGCTTTCTAGGAAGCTCCAATGTGATCGCCAGTCCCCCCGCCTCCGGCAACGCCGCATGCACACGCCCGCCATGGCGTTCGATGGCCTGCCTGGTGATGGCGAGACCGAGACCGTATCCGCCTCTCGGCACGGCCTCTTTCCCGCGTGAAAACGGCTGGAAGATCCGTTCGAGTTCGTCTCGCTTGACGCCCGGCCCCTGATCCGTGACGCAGATCTTGAGGCGGTCGGCCGCCGTCTCGCAGGACACCGAGATGAACGAATGATCGGCCGTGTATTTGACCGCGTTGCGAACGACGTTTTCGAGCGCCCGGTAGATCAGCTCGCCTTCGACCTCGGCCCGGAAGACGCCCTCGACGCTCGTCGTGATCGAAACCTCCCGTGCCTGGGCCTCGAAGGCGGCATCGCCGAGAATTTCGTTCAGCAGCTCGACGACATCGACGATCTGCGTCTTCAGCGGCAGGCCGGATCCTGCCGTCAGCCTAGCAAGGGTCAGGACCTCGCCCACCAGTGCATCGAGCCGTTCGACCTCCCGGTCCATCCGGTCCAGGATGGCGCCGAGTTTGGCCGGGCTTTGCCGGAGCACGCCGACGGCGGCCTGCAGCCGGGACAAAGGCGAACGCAGTTCATGAGAAACGTCGTGAAACAACCTCTGCTGCGCGTCCTGAAGTTCCTGAAGCCGTGCGGCGCTCGAATCGAAGTCATGGGCAAGCGCTGTCACCTCGTCCTTCCGGCCGGCCATCTTTTCGCCGATGCGGAAGTCGAAGCGGCCATGCGCAAGCGCGCTCAAGCCATCGCGCAAATGCACCACGGGGCGGATGAGGTATCGTGCCAGTGCCCAGGCGGATATCGTGCTGGAGATCAGGATCGTGAGCCACGGCATGAACGGGCCAAAATTTTCGAAGGTGAAAGTGGGAGGGGCTGGCAGGAATATCCGATAGCAGATCCCCTCCTTCTGAACGGATCGCGTATCAGCCGCCTTCGGATCCGAACAGGCATCGGGTTTTGCGGTTTTGGAGATGGTCAGACCGTGCGGCAGCGTCTCTTCACTTGAACGCACGAAATATGCTGCCGCTTCCTCGCCGTCCCTCGCAAGCACATTTGCGGTTAGGTTCAACGCGATCGACCGTCGCTCCTGTTCCAGTTCCCGCGCAAAAGGAACGCCTTGGAGAAGGTTGACGAGCAGGATGATCACGCCGACGGTCGTGGTCAGCGTCAGCCAGATGATCGCGAAGAACTTCCAGAAAAGCCGGGGCATGGTCAATCCACGAGAAGTTGATAGCCCTGACCGCGAACGGACTGGATCCAGGATTGTCCGTCCTCCCTCAGTCCGAGCTTCTGGCGAACGCTGCTGATATGGACGTCGATCCGGCGATCGAACGGGGTGAGCGGCTTGCCGAAGGCGCGCTTGGAAATATCCTGCTTCGACACCAGCTGGCCGGCGCTGCGGGCGAGAACTTCGAGCAGGCTGAACTCCGTGCCGGTCAGCTCCAAAGCTTCGCCGCGCCATTCGGCGCTTCTGCTGCCGGAATGGATCACGAGCTCTCCTGCCCTCACCGTATCGGTCGACAGGCCGGCGGGCGGCTGGCCCGCGCGTCGTAGGATGGCGCGCAGCCTCGCGGCGAGTTCACCCGGCGAACATGGCTTCGGCACATAGTCGTCGGCGCCGAGATTGAGACCGGATATCCTGTCCACATCGTCGCCTCTGGCCGTCAGCATCAGCACGGGGACCTGGCTGAGCTTCCTGATCCGCTGCAGCACTTCGATGCCATTCATGCGGGGCATCATGATGTCGAGCACGATGATATCGACCGTATTGCCGGCGGCCGCGGCAATGGCGGCGCGCCCGTCGGTGTCGGTTACGACGTCATATCCTTCCTCGACCAGATATTCCTGCAGAAGCGTCGTCAGCTCGGCATCGTCGTCGATGAGGAGAACCTTGTTCATTCGCGTTGTCCGTCATTAGTCCCGGCAAGCCATACAGCACAAACACAGTCACGCAGCCAAGTTTTACCCAACTTAACACTAACTTGACCGCACTTAACGTTCGCCCCGTTACATACCTGCCATGACATCGACGCGCGCCGAAACCCGGCTGCCATGCAAGAGCGGCAATCCTTCGCCGAATCGGCGCCGATCGGGAAAAGGCGCCGATGCCTTGACCACAAGGAATGCATCTTTGAGAAAAACCTCCAGACTATTCACCTCCGCCTTCGTTGCGATGGCGCTGTTTGCTCCCCTCCGCAACGCCATGGCCGAGCAGGCCGCGGCAACCGCCCTCACCGTCTCTTTGACGGCGCCGGCTCAGCGGGGCTGGCCCGAGACCGTTCCCGCGAGCGGGTGGCTGAAGCCATGGCAGGAAGCGGTGATCGCCTCCGAGACGAGCGGCCTGCGCATCACCGATGTTCTGGTCGATGTCGGTTCCGTCGTCGCCAAGGGCCAGACGCTCGTGCGGCTTTCCCAGGAAAGCGTGCTGGCCGATCTTCGCAAGCAGGAGGCCGCCGTCGAGACCGCCAAGGCAAGCCTTGCGAAGGCCAAAGCCAATGCTGATCGCGCACGGCAGCTCCAGCCTTCAGGGGCGCTCTCCGACGAGAAGATCGTCGAATATCTCGCCGACGAGCAGACGGCGACGGCAAGTCTTGCGTCCGAAGAGGCCGCACTCGACAGCGAAAAGATCAAGCTTGCGCAGACGACCATTACCGCCGTTGACGACGGCCTCATCACGTCGCGTTCCGCCGATCTCGGTGCTGTCGTCTCCGCCGGCACCGAATTGTTCCGCATGGTCCGCCAGCAGCGGATCGAATGGCAGGCCGAGGTGTCGGCCCGTTATCTCCCGCGCATTTCGGAAGGCCTGAGCGTCAAGATTGACGGGCCTGAAGGCCAGGCCATCGAGGGCAAGGTGAGGCTTGTCGGGCCGTCGGTCAGCACCGATACCAGCCGGGCAATCGTCTATGTCACGCTGCCGGTCGACGCCCATGCGCGCACGGGCCTTTATGTCACAGGCGACATCGAGCTCGAGACCTCGCCGGCGCTGACCGTGCCCGAGACCGCAATCGTGTTCCGGGACGGGATCAGTTACGTCTTCACAGCAAGCGAGGATCAGCGGGTGCAAAGGATCCGGGTGGAAACCGGCCGTCGCAACAATGGCGAGGTGGAAATCGTCTCCGGCATAGATCGCACATCGAAGGTGGTGACCTCAGGCGGCGCGTTCCTCTCGGACAATGATCTCGTGAAGATCGCGGAGAAAAACTGATGAACTTTTCGTCATGGTCGATCCGAAACCCCGTGCCGGCGATATTGCTGTTTGTGATGCTGACCGCAGGCGGGCTGCTCGCCTTCAAGAAACTGGCGGTTCAGAACTTCCCCGATATGGATCTTCCGACGATCAGCGTCACGGCGACGCTCGACGGCGCGGCGCCGACACAGCTCGAAACCGAGGTCGCCCGCACCATCGAAGATAGTCTCGCGGCCTTGAGCTATCTCGACCATATCACCACGACCATCACCGACGGCACCGTCTCGATCAAGGTTTCCTTCAAGCTGGAGAAAGACAGCGAAGCGGCGCTGAACGAAGTTCGCAACGCCGTCGATAGCGTCAAGGGCGATCTTCCGGCGCAAATGGAGACGCCTGTCGTCACCAAGGTTACGGTGCAAAGCTCCGCGCTGGTCACCTATGCCGTCCGCTCGACTGCGCTCAACGAAACCGAGCTTTCCTGGTTTATCGACAATGATCTGACCAAGGCGCTGCTGTCGGTGCCCGGGGTCGGGCAGGTCAACCGCATCGGCGGGATCGACCGCGAAGTTCACGTGGATCTCGATCCCGCGACAATGGCGTCGCTCGGGGTCACCGCGGCGACCGTGTCGTCGCAGCTGAAGGCCGTGCAGGCCGATACCTCAGGCGGCCTTGGCGAAATCGGCGGTACCCGGCAGACCCTGCGCACGCTCGGGGCCGTAGCCTCGGTCGATGATTTGAAGGGGCTTAGAATTCCCCTGGCCAACGGCCAGCAGGTTCGTCTCGACGACGTCGCATCCGTCAGCGACAGTTTCGCGGAGCGGTCCTCGATGGCCTATCTCGACGGCAAGCCGGTAATCGCCGTCGAGATCAAGCGCTCGAACGGTTTTTCAGACAGCGGCGTCGCCGACGATGTCGACAAGGCGATGAAACAGTTTGCCGCCAAGCATTCCAACGTGGAGATCGATGAAGCCTACAGCACAATCGGGCCGATCATCGACAACTACGATGGTTCGATGCATATGCTCTACGAAGGGGCGATCCTGGCGATCATCGTCGTCTGGCTTTTCCTTCGCGACTGGCGCGCGACGATCCTATCGGCCGTGGCGCTGCCCTTGTCCGTGATCCCCACCTTCCTGGTCATGTATTTTGCCGACTTCAGCCTAAATGTCATTACGCTGCTGGCGCTGTCGCTGGTGGTCGGTATTCTCGTCGACGACGCCATCGTCGAGATCGAGAACATCGCCCGCCACCTGCAGATGGGCAAGCGGCCGATCGATGCCGCCCTCGAAGCCGCCAACGAGATCGGGCTTGCCGTCATCGCAACCACCTTCACGCTGGTCGCGGTCTTCCTGCCGACGGCCTTCATGAGCGGTATTCCGGGACTTCTGTTCCGCCAGTTCGGGGTCACGGCCGCCGTCGCCGTCCTTGCCTCGCTCGTGGTCGCCCGCCTGCTGACGCCGATGATGGCAGCCTATTTCATGAAGGCCGCCCCTCCAACGCAGGAAAAGGATGGCCGCATCATGCGCGCCTATCTGGCAATCGTGAAAGCTGCCATGAACCGCCGGAAGACCACCGTGGCCGTAACCGCCATTGTCGTCGCGCTTTCTCTCTCCACCATTCCGCTGCTGAAATCCGGCTTCCTGCCGGCTTCGGACGACGCGCGCACCCAGATCACCCTGACCATGCAGCCGGGCGCCACGATCGAACAAACGGATGCCGCGACCAGGAAGGCCGCCGATCTCATCGGCAAGCTCACGGATGTCACGCATGTCTTTTCCTCGGTCGGTTCCGCATCCTCCGGCGGCGCCGTCAACGCCTCCACCACCAGCAGCGTCGGATCCGCCACGATCGTCGCCATGCTGTCGCCGATCGGCGAGCGTGACCGAAAGCAGTCGGAAATCGAAAACGACATCCGGCAGGCGCTGTCGGTCCTTCCCGGCGTGCGGATCGCCGTCGGCAATGGCGCCAACGGGACCAAGCTGGAGATCACCCTTGGCAGTGACGACGCCAGCGCCCTCGACAGCGCAAGCACGGCACTCGAGGAGCAGCTCCGCACGCTGAACGGCATCGGAGCGGTGACATCGACCGCGGCAAGGCAGGCGCCCGAGATCCAGATCACGCCCGATTTTGCGCGCGCGGCTGCGCTCGGGGTGACGTCGAGCGCCATCGCCGAGGCGGCGCGCGTGGCGACGAATGGCGAATATTCCGCCAGTCTGCCAAAGCTCAACCTGCCGCAGCGCCAGGTTCCGATCGTCGTCCGCTTCAACCCGGAGTCGCGCACAAGCCTTGGCGATATCAAGAACATGCGGGTGGCGGGCACGAACGGGAATGTCGATCTCGGATCGATCGCGGATATCCGCATCGGCGGCAGCCCCTCCGAAATTGACCGCATCGACCGGATGCGCAATGTCACCGTATCGGTCGAACTCAACGGCCGCATCCTCGGCGACGTCAATCGCGAGGCACAGGCGCTGCCGGCGCTCCAGCATCTGCCCTCCGGCGTCACGCTTGTCGAGCAGGGAGAACTTCAGCGCAGCTCGGAACTGTTCCAGAGCTTCGCGCTGGCCATGGCGATCGGTGTGTTCTGCATCTATGCAGTCCTCGTCCTGCTCTTCCACGATTTCCTGCAGCCGCTCACCCTGCTGATGGCCCTGCCGCTCTCGCTCGGCGGCGCGCTTGTGCCGCTGGTGGTGACCGGGACCAGCTTCTCGCTGGCCGCCGTCATCGGGCTGCTCATGCTGATGGGCGTGGTGACGAAGAACTCCATCCTCCTCATCGAATACGCGATCATGTCGCGCCGCCAGGGCATGTCCAGGTTCGATGCCCTCGTCGACGCTTGCCATAAGCGCGCCCGGCCGATCGTCATGACCACCATCGCCATGGCTTGCGGCATGCTTCCGGTCGCCCTCAGTCTGACCGGCGGCGATTCGAGCTTCCGGCAGCCGATGGCGATCGTGGTAATCGGAGGCGTGATGATGTCGACGCTGCTCAGCCTCGTCGTCATCCCCGTCATCTTCACCTTCGTGGATGACCTGGACGAGGCGCTCAAGCGTCTTTTCCGTCGAGCCGAACCGGAAACCACCGAGAGCGCACCGCAAGCTTCAAACGATCACGCGGCAATCACCTTCCAGCCCGAGCAATCGCGGCGAGGGGGAGGTCGGCGATGATCGCCTTCCGCCGAGCGATCAGCCGGATAGTCCCACGCCCGCTGCGGGCGAGGCTCGGTGAATCTTGATGGCAACCTCTTCGGTCGAGTTCCCTCCCCCGGAACAAGACCGCGGGACGTGTTCCCCCGCAGGCGGCATCATGCCGCCTGCGCGTCCTGCCATGCGTTCGACAACGGCTCCATCGCTTCGAAATCGGGCAAGGTGCCGCTGGTGGCCGACCGCCCCCGAGCGAAGCGACAACAATCCGGCTGTCGCGGATTGAATAGCAGCTGCCGCGCCGCCCCGTGCTCGCGAAAATACATGGAGGGCCTGATCACGTCGCAGCCCTTTTTCACTGCTGGCCCGGCGGCCTGCGCCCCGTACCATTCTATTAATTCGAAGTGGCTAATATATCGAACAACTTCATCGTGATATTCACTCCTTTTCGGCTGCGAGCGGCTGTAAACACGGAGGGTAAAATGTTTCGATTGAGCGTTCGGCTCGCATTTGTAGCCGCTTGTGCGTTGGAGCTACCGTTGAGCATGGCAGCAGCGGCCGATGATCCGCAGATTGCGCGCGGCGAATATCTCGTCACGGTCGGCGGGTGCAACGACTGCCACACACCGGGATATTTCTTCGGAAAGCCGGACACTGCGCGATTTCTCGGTGGATCGGATGTTGGCTTTGAGATCCCGGGCGAGGGCGTTTTTGTCGGCCGCAACATTACGCCTGACAAGGAGACCGGCATCGGGAGCTGGACCAGGGAACAGATTGTGACTGCCCTTCAGTCCGGGCAGCGGCCGGACGGTCGCATCCTCGCGCCAATCATGCCATGGCATGCATTCGCGCAGCTCACCGACGAGGACGTGACATCAATTGCAGCGTACCTTCAAAGCTTGAAACCAGTAACTAATCAGGTCCCCGGACCTTTCAAACCGGGGGAGAAGGTTTCAACCTTTTTGTTCCGGATTATGCCGCCGGGTGAAACCGCAGCCAGCGCGCCAAACTAGAAAATGACGGATGCTGCGAGTCACCGGCCGTGTTTGCCGCGCCAGGCGGCGAATTCCTCGAGATTGCGCGGCTGCGTTGCCGGATAGAGACCGATGATCGACTGGCCAGCCAGCACGCGCTCGGTGACGAAATCCTCATAGGCGGTCATTTCTACAGCCTCCTCGGCAATCTCGTCGGCCAGTTCCGCCGGAATGACGATCACCGCTTCATCGTCGCCGACCATGATATCGCCCGGCCAGACCGCCACGTCGCCGCAACAATCGGCACATTGATGTCGAGCGCCTGGTGCAGCGTCAGGTTCGTTGGCGCCGAGGGTCGGTTGTGATAGGCAGGGATCGACAGCCCGGCTATTTCGGGACTGTCGCGGAATCCGCCATCGGTGACGACACCTGCCACGCCGCGCACCATCAGCCGCGTGACGAGGATTGAGCCGGCGGAGGCGGCGCGTGGATTCTTGCGGCTGTCCATCACCAGCACGGCGCCCTGCGGGCAGCTTTCGACACAGGCGCGCTGCGGGTGTTCGGGATTGCGGAAAACCTCGAGCTTGTTCAGGTCTTCGCGCGCCGGAATGTAGCGCAGCGTATAGGCCGGCCCGACCATGTTGTGGCCTTTACGGGCGACCGGCTGCACATCCTGGATGGTCTGGTTGCGCAGGCCCCGCTTGAAGAGCGCCGTGCTGATGGTGGCGACGCTGACCCGCATGAGTTTGTCGCGCGTGCTGTCCGAAAGTCTCGTCATTCCTGCATGTCCTCCTAGAAAATGTCCGGTTCTCCGGCTGCCGCTCCGAATTCGGGCAGCAGATAATCGAAATCGCAACCCTTGTCGGCCTGGCTGACATGGGAGGCGTACATCCAGCCGTAACCGCGGCCGAAACGATCCGCCGGCTTCATCCAGGCGGCGCGGCGCCGGATCAGTTCCGCCTCGTCGACCAGCATATCCAGCCGGCGGTTCGGAATATCGATCCTGACGATGTCGCCGTTGCGCAGCAGAGCGAGCGGGCCACCGACATGGGCTTCGGGCGCCACGTGCAGCACGCAGGCGCCATAGCTGGTGCCGCTCATGCGCGCATCCGACAGCCGCAGCATGTCGCGATGTCCTCGCTTCAGCAGCGCCTTGGGCATCGGCAGCATGCCCCATTCCGGCATGCCGGGACCGCCGAGCGGTCCGGCATTGCGCAGCACCATCACATGATCAGGCGTCACATCAAGCATTTCGTCCTCGACCGCCGCCTTCATGTCGGGGTAACTGTCGAAGACCAGAGCCGGGCCTTGATGGACATGGAAGCGCGGGTCGCATGCCGCGGGTTTGATCACCGCGCCGTCGGGCGCCAGATTGCCCTTGAGCACGGCAAGCGAGCCCTCGGGATAAATCGGGTTAGAAAGCGGCCGGATCACGTCGTCATTATAGATCTTTGCATCGGCCAGGGCCGCGCCCAGCGTTTCCCCCGAAACCGTCAATGCGTCGAGATCGAGCCGCTCGCGGATCTGCGACATCAGCGCCAGAAGACCGCCGGCATAGTAGAAATCCTCCATCAGATAGGTCTTGCCGGACGGACGAATATTGGCGATGACCGGAGTGACGCGGCCAAGCGCGTCGAGATCGTCAAGCGTCAGCGCGACCCCTCCCCTGCGCGCCATCGCCAGGAGGTGGATGACGGCATTGGTCGAACAGCCGGTCGCCATGGCGACCGTCGCGGCATTCCGAATAGCCGCCGGGGTGACGATCCGGTCCGGCGTCAGATCTTCCCAGACCATCTCGACGATCCGTCGGCCTGAATGAGCCGACATGCGGATATGATTGGCATCGGCTGCGGGAATCGAAGAGACCCCTGTCAGCGTCAGTCCCATCGCATCGGCAATCGCCGTCATCGTCGAGGCGGTGCCCATCGTCATGCAATGGCCGTAGGAACGCGCGATGCCGGCTTCGATGCCTGCCCATTCTGTGTCCGATATCGTTCCCGCGCGCCGCTCATCCCAGTATTTCCAGGCGTCCGAACCGGAACCAAGCTGCTGGCCCGCATAATTGCCCCGCAGCATCGGCCCGGCCGGCAGGAAGATCATCGGCACGCCGGCGCTGAGCGCGCCCATAATGAGGCCCGGCGTGGTCTTGTCGCACCCTCCCATCAGCACCACGCCATCGAGAGGGTGGGCGCGGATCTGCTCTTCGGTCTCCATCGCCAGGAGATTGCGGTAGAGCATGGTCGTCGGTTTCATGAAGTTTTCCGACAGCGCCAGCGCCGGCATCTCCACCGGAAAGCCGCCGGCCTGCAGCACGCCGCGCTTCACGTCTTCGACGCGGTGCTTGAAATGGGCGTGGCAGGGGTTGAGGTCCGACCAGGTGGACAGGATGCCGATCAGCGGCTTGCCGGCCCAGTCGCCGGCATCGTAGCCCATCTGCATCAGGCGCGAGCGATGGCCGAAGCCGCGCAGGTCCTCGGATGCGAACCAGCGGGCCGATCGCAATTCCCCCGGCGCCTTAGCGATTTTCAACGACATGCCGATCTGCCTCCACAATTGACATAGCTTGAAGTGTACGAGGCCAGCAAGATATAGGCTCCCGGCTGAACGTCCACGGATGTCAAGAGAGCCGCTCCATCGCTTCGAAATCAGGCAAGGCGCGGCTGGCGTAGCCGATCGCCGTCAGCGAGCCGACCTCGATCCGGCCACCGCAGATCGATGCCCGTCGGCGCCGTGCTCGTAGAGATCCGGGTGGGCCGCGGCAAAACGCGCCCGTTTCGCCTCCGGCGCGCCCTGCATGCCGGCCACATAATGATGACCGTTGCGCTCGACATGGGAGAGACCAAGCAGGGAAACCAGCGCCAGATCCTGCTGCATGGCGAGCCGGCCTGGCAGGTCAGATCTTCGCCCGAAAGGAACAGCCCCGGCACCGTTCCCGTTCTAATGCGGATCGCCTTCAGAGTGAGCGGTAAATGCCCTTGCAGGTTTTCGAGGAAACGCCGGTATAGCCGAGCCCGCGGGCGCGGGCGAAGGCCTCGTCGGTGTCGTCGCTCTCGTCGATCAGGAACGGCAATTGCGCCGCAAGCTCTCCCAGCGGTGTCTCCATGGTGATCTCGCGCGAGAATGGCTGTTCGACAAAGGCGATGGCCGCACGCAGCCTCTTCAACCGCAGGGTTTCATCGATCCGCGCCAGCAAGGCGCCAAGCTGCTCGGCGGGTTCGTTGCCGTCAACCGTCACCCGGTAGTCAGGCAAGCGGTCGAGCACTGCGGCGATCCGGGCCATGCGGTCAATATCGGCATCGATCGTGCCCGAGAGCTTGATCTTGATCCAGTGGTTGCCATAACGAGCTATTACTGCCTCGAGGCTTTCCGGCAGGCCGTCGTCGATGGGCCGGGCAATCTCGCCCTCGGTGATCGGGTCGAGAAGTCCGATCGTGTGCCGGGCGGAGATCGAGCCGGCAGGGCGAAGGTCGGCAAGCGTCGCCGACGCCGCATCCGCATCGATATCCCCCGGCAGCATCGGCCCGTCGATACCGATGAGATTGCGGCGCACCGCATCGAAGAAGGAAATGCCCGCAAGGCGGCAATAGGCATCGAGCGCGGCGCGGGCGACAAGCGAAGGGCCGAAGCCGGCCACCAACGGATTTCCGAGCAGGCGATGCACCGTCTCCAACTCGTTCAGCCGGGCAGCGGCAAACAATGTTGTCGACTTGAATGCTTCGCGACGCAGCGCCTGCAAGGCGGATCGAGGCGCGCAGTTGATCGACGTTTTGCGCCGGCGTCAGGGCCGGATTTTTATCGAACCATTTCGGCACCATCATCTCGGCGGCGGCGCCGATGGCGCTTTTTCCTTGCTCGTCCTCGATGCGAACCCTGAGGAAGGCCTGCGGCGCCTGTTCAAGGGTCGCGGCGCCAATGCGGAATGGCAGACGCAGCCGGATATCGCGCTCGAAGGCATCGGCCCATCAGCTCCACGCGTGCAGCGGAGGCTTTTCTCCGTTCAGGAAGTATTTGCCGAGAATGGCGTATTTCCAGCGCACAGGGTCGTGGAGCGTATGGGTGCGCGCATTGCGCCAATGGCGGTCGAGATTGTGTTCGGCAAGCGTCGAGCGGGTTCCGGCCAGCTCGAACAGCTTGTTCGTCGCCGCAATCGCAATTTCGGTCGACAGGATCTTGGCCTCCGCCGTGACGATCTGCGCTTCGGCGACAGTCTCCGCATTGGGATTGCGCACTGCCCGGTCGATCGCATAACCGGCCTTTTCCAGCAGCGCTTGCGCCGCATGCAACCGCAGCGTCAGATCGCCGACAGCCTGGATCGTATAGGGATCTTCCCAGGCATGATCCAGGCCGCTATCCACCCATGCGCGGCTTTTGGTGCGCACGAATGCGACGGTCTCGTCGATGGCCGCCTGGGCAATGCCGGTATCGACGGCAACCTGGATGATCTGGAAGATCGCGCCGTCGGCGGTCGGCACTTCATAACCCTTGTATCCCGGCACGAGATGGGTTTTCGGCACCTTGACGTTGTCGAGCAGCACTGTGCCCGACAGCGTCGTGCGCTGGCCGAAAGAGGACCAGTCGTCGATGACGGTGAGGCCTGGCGCATCACGCTGCGCGATCGCATACCAGGCCCGCCCCTGATCATCGAGCGCGACGATCGGCACCAGATGCGCGAGCAGCGCGCCGGAGGAGTAGAACTTGCGCCCGTTGACAACGACATGATCGCCGGCATCGGTGAAGCGCGTCTCGAAATCGACCGCCCGTTTCGAGCCGAATTCCGAAAAGGCGTTGCCGAAGCGGGTCCCCTTCAGCACTTCGGCGAAAAGAAGCTTCTGCTGCTCGGGGTCCGATACGGTCCGGATCGCCGCGACGACGCCCAGATGGTTCTGGGCGATCTGGCCGATTGATGAATCCGCCGCCGATATGATCTCGATGACCTTGGCAAGCGTCGCATAGGAGACTTCGGGGCCTCCGAAGGCCTTCGGCACGTTGATCGACCACAGACCGCTTTGCGAAAAAGCATTCAGTTCGGCGACGGGCCAGATGCGGTCGCGGTCGCGCCTGGCCGATTCCTGGACGAATTCGCCGGCAAGCCGTCTGGCGACGGCGATCGCCTCGGCATCGTCCTTGATGACATGGGCAGGCTCGGCCGGACGCGGCACCGCCGGCACGGCCTTGGCGGCATTGTCAGTATTGACCTGTGAGAGCGTCATGATGATTTCTCCTGGTTGATGATGGGGCCGCCCAGGCCGGGGGAAGGCTTGTCGAAGATACGGAGGTAGGGGCTGCTTTCTGGCCGAGGTAAAACGCCTTGACGTCGTCGCGCTGGCGCAGTTCGGCAGCATCTCCCCAAAGCGCGGCGGCGCCGTTTTCGAGAACGGTCGCCCGGTCGGCATAACGCAGCGCGATCGCCGAATTCTGTTCGGCGACGAGAATGGAAAGTCCGCTTTCTGCATTCAGTCGCCGCAGCGTTCGGAAAATGTCCTGGACGATGATCGGCGCCAGTCCCATGGACGGTTCATCGAGCACCAGCAGGGTCGGACGCGACATCAGCGCCCGGCCGATCGCCACCATCTGCTGTTCGCCGCCCGAAGCGAGACCGGACAATGCGCGGCGCTTGTCCCTCAGCCGTGGAAAGATGGCATAGATCCGCTCCAGATCCGCGGCGATTTCAGCGCGCGAACCGCTTCGTCCCAGACCGCCGGCAATGAGATTTTCCTCGACGGTGAGATTGCGAAAACAATGCCGGCCCTCGAGGACCTGCACGAGGCCGGCGCGCACCAATTCGGCCGGTTTTGCCTTGGTGACGTCGCGGCCCTGATAAAGGATGCTGCCGGCGGTGATTTCGCCGCGCTCGGCCGGCAGCAGATTCGAAATCGCCTTGAGCGTCGTCGTCTTGCCGGCGCCGTTGGCGCCCAGGAGTGCCAGTATCTCGCCGCGACGCAAGGTAAAGCTGACGCCGTGGAGTGCGGTGATCGCACCGTTATAGGTCGCCCTGACCCCGTCCACGCTCAGCAAAACGTCTTTTCCAGCCATGGTCCACCAGTCTCAAATATGGTTTTGTGGAAAAGCCGGGCATCGGCAGGACTTCCGGCCTGCCGATGCCCGGCTATCGGCTCAGTTCGTCACGGCCTGCGCGTCTTCAGCCGTTCGCAGCTTGATGCCCTTTTCCTTGGCGTAGGCTTCCGAGGACTTTTCGATGATCGGCCTCAGCAGCGCCCAGTCCGGCGCGATCCAATCGGACACGACATTCCATTTCTTGCCGTCCCACTGCTGGAAGGTCACGTAGCCATTGCCTTCGTGATTGTCCCAGGTGACGTTGATCGAATGAAACAGATCCTTGGCGCCGAGTGCTTCAACGCGGGCGGGGTCAAGTTGCAGATGTTCGAAGCCCCAGCGGACCTCGTCGCCCGTCAATGTCCGATGGCCGAACTTTTCCTGTGCGATGCGGATCGCTTCGACGTTCAGGATACCGTTGACGATACCGAGATTGTGGTAGACCGAACCAATCCGCTTCTTGTCTTCGAGATTGCCCTTGCCGTTGTCATAGAGCGTCTTCACGATCTCCTGGACCACCGGATATTCCGCGCCGGAGGCCTGCGTGGTGATTGCGGTGTAGCCCTTGGCTGCGTCGCCGGCGGGGATGACGTCTTCTTCGGAGTTCGACCAGACGTTGCCGATGATGTGATCGACCGGGAACCCCGTCTTGGCCGCCGTCTTGAGAGCGACCGGGTTCATCACGCCCCAGCCGCGCAGGACGACATAATCCGGCTTCGCGCGGCGGATCGTGAGCCATTGCGCCTGCTGCTCATTGCCGGGATGCGGCACTTCGATCTGCTGCAGTTCGAAGCCGTATTGCTTCGACAGCAGTTCGTAAATCGGGATGGTTTCCTTGCCGTAGGGCGAGCCGTGATAAAGCACGACGATCTTCTTGCCCTTCAGCTTGTCGGGGCCGCCGAGCTTGGAGGCAATGTAGTTCACAATGCCCGAGGTCTCGCTGTAGGGGTTGAGCAGCAGCGGAAAGACATAGGGGAAAACGCGGCCGTCGGTGGAGTCGGTGCGGCCGTGGTTGATGGTGATCAACGGCACCTTGTCCTGGGTGATGCGGTCGATCATGGCATAGGCAATGCCCACCGAAAGCGGGTTCCAGGCAGCGATATTCGGATTGCTCTTGAGGCGCTCATAGGCTTCGACGCCGCGCTCCACCTCATACTGCGTTTCCGCTTCCGACCAGGTGAGCTTCACGCCGTTCACGCCGCCGTCACGCGTATTGATAAGATTGAGGTAATCGATGAAGCCGCCGAAGAAGCCGGTGCCGCCGGCAGCATAGGGCCCGACGCGATAGCTCTGCAGCGGAAAATATTGTTCGTCCGCATGAGCGACTGGTATCGCGGCCGAGACGGCGAGGCCGGCCGCAAGGGCGGCGGCTTTCAATTTCGCAAGCATGGTCATGTCTGGATACACTCCGGGTGTTGTCCGGTCCTGAGACCGAATCTGGTTGAATGAGCGGGACGTTTTGGGTGTTTTCGGAGCTTGCGCCCCGGCTTGGTCAGGCTCGTCTGCCGACGGCAGAGCCGGACCGCCTTCGGATCTTGTCCCAGAGCGAGGCGAGCCCGTCCGGTTCGAGGATCAGAAACAGAATGATTAAGGCGCCGAGCACGATGCGCTGGCTCATGTCGAGAACGCCGGAATCGAAGAGATCGCCTAGCAGGAACGAGCCCAGCCGCGACAGCAGGAGCGGGAAGACGACGATCAGCGCAGCGCCGAGAAAGGCGCCCCGGGTCGAGGCGAGCCCGCCGATGATGATGATGAAAAGGATCTGGAACGACCGGTCGAGATTGAAGCCGGCCGGTTCGACGGTTCTGAGATAAGCGAAAGCCCACAGGGCGCCCGCGACGGCGATGATGAAAGAGGAAATCGCAAAGGCGAGCAGCTTGGTTCTCAGCACGGGCACCCCGATGATGCGCGCCGCCGTCTCATTGTCACGAACGGCAATGAAGTTGCGACCGGTTTGCGACGTCGTCAGCCGATGGGCGAGGAAAGTCAGCACCACGACCACGGTCAACGAAAAGAGATAGCGGCCGACCGGCCCGGTAAATTCCATGCCGGCAAGTGTCAAAGCCGGCGCGTCGATCACTCCGGAGGCGGAGTCGTTCGAAAACCAGCTGAACTTGGTGAGCGCCCACTGCACGAAGAACTGCGCGGCAAGCGTCGATACGGCGAGATAGAAGCCTTTCAGTCTCAGGCTCGGCAGGCCGAAGACGATACCGATTACCGCCGCCGAAAGGCCGGCCAGCAGAATGCTGACGATGAGCGGCAGACCATCCACGCGCAGATTGAAATTGTAAGCGGCGAAGGCACCGACGGCCATGAAGGCCGCACTTCCAAGCGACACCTGACCGGCATAGCCGGTGAGCAGATTCAAGCCGACGCCGGCCAGGCTGAGCGCCAGGAATGGCAGAAGGATCGCTTCGAACAAATAAGTCGAACCGATGAAGGGAACCACGAGGTACGCACCGGCGACGATGGCGACGGGCGCCAGCCAGGGGCTAAAGAGCCGGCCGGGGTGAAGATCGGCGACAATGACGGCCATATCAGACCCTTTCCACAAGCTTTTGACCGAACAGGCCGGACGGGCGGATGAGCAGGAAGGCGAGGGCTGCAACATAGGCGATCCAGCTCTCGATGCCGCCGCCGAAATATTCGCCGATATAGACCTCGGCGAGCTTTTCGGTCGCGCCGATCAGCAGGCCGCCGACGATCGCCCCCAGAATGGAATCGAAACCGCCAAGAACGAGAACGGGAAGCGCTTTCAGCACGACCAGCGACAGAGAGAACTGGACCCCGAGCCGCGCGCCCCACAAAAGGCCGGCAACAAGAGCCACGACACCGGCCGCTGCCCAGACGGTTGCCCAGATCCAGGGCAGTTTCAGCCCGACCGCAAGCGCGGCAAATTGATCGTCGGCGACGGCGCGGAAGGCCAGTCCAATTCGGGTGTAGCGGAAGAAGACCGAGAGCGCCGCCACCATCGCCGCAGCGACCGCGGCGGCAAACAAATCGAACTGGCTAATGAACACGCCGCCGACATCGAAAGGAATATCCTCGATCCCGAGCTCCAGACCGTGGACCTGCGTCCCCCAGATGAGTTGAGCCGCGCCCTCAATGATATAGGAGAGCCCGAGCGTCGCCATGAAGAGCGTGATCGGCGGCTTGTTGGTCAGCGGCCGCAGCACGGTGCGCTCAATGGCGATGCCGATCAGCACCATGGCCGCGAATGTCAGACCGAGCGCCGGGACGAAGGTTACGCCGCGCTCGACCAGACTGACGAAGGTCAGGGCGGCAAACAGCAGCATCGCGCCCTGCGCGAAGTTGAGGACGCCGGAGGTTTTGTAGATCAGCACGAAGCCGATCGCGACGAGCGAATACATCACGCCGGACAGCAAGCCGCCGACCAGCACTTCGATCAGGAACAGCCAATCGAAATCCGCCATCAGATGCCCTCCCCACCCTCGTTTTCCGCAGCGACACCGAGATAGGCCTCGATGACGCGCTGATCGGACCGGATTTCGTCTGGGGTTCCGTCGGCAATCTTGCGGCCATAATCGAGGACAGCGATTCGGTCGGAAAGCTGCATGACCACGCCGATATCGTGTTCGATGAGGATTATGGTCGTCTGGTATTGATCGCGGGCCGCGCGAATGAATTCCGCCATATCGACCTTTTCCGTCGCCGTCATACCGGCCATCGGTTCGTCCAGAAGCAGGATCTTCGGCTCGGCCACCAAGGCGCGCGCAAGCTCGACGCGCTTTTGCAGGCCATAGGGCAGCGTGCCTGCCAAACGATGACCCACTTGGTCGAGATGCAGGAATTCAAGCACGCGGCCGGCGCGTTCGCGCGCGTCCGCTTCTTCGCGCCGTGTCCGTCCAAGGCCGAGGATCTGTTCGGCGAATGTCGAGCGCACGGTATGAGCGCGGCCGGTAATGACATTGTCGATGACGCTCAAGCCCTTGAACAAGGCCAGGTTTTGGAAGGTGCGGGCGACACCGAGCGAGGCCAGCCGTTCGGTCGGCACATGCCGGTAGGAGTTGAGGCCGATGCTGACATGGCCACGGTCGGAGCGATAGACACCGCTGATAACATTGATCAGCGAACTCTTGCCGGCGCCGTTCGGCCCGATAATGGCGCGGATTTCTCCTGCAGCAATGGAGAGGCCGACATCGACCAGGGCCGTGACCCCGCCGAACGAGAGGCTGATCCCGTGCAAGGCGAGAGCATGGGTCTCTTCGCTCTGCCGGGGCACGCCGGTCTTGCCTGATGGCAAGGGCAATGGGCGGGCAATTGGGACACCGGCGCCCTGCGGCGCGCCGGTGTCCAGCACGTCAAGGCTATAGGTCGCGGCGGGCATTCGGGGTCCTCCATAGGGGCGTAAACGCGGCGCACAACTCCCTTAACGTAGGCCGATCGGCCCACGCCCGGTGATGCGTCGCTTGCAAGAGATCTGAGGGGCGACAGCGCCGCACGTCGAAAGACGCGCGGCAGCAGCCTTATTCGGCAGCCACCGCCTGCGCTTTGGCGGTTTCTTCGAGTTCGCGCACCAGCGGAATCACGTGCTCTCCGAAATAGGCGACCTCCTCCTGGAAATGCAGGAAGCCGAGCAGGATCAAGTCCGCACCTGCCCTCTTGAGTTCGACGATCCTTTCGGCCACCTGCCGGGGCGTGCCGATGAGGTTCGAGCGGAAGCCGTCATTATATTGAACGAGATCCTCGAAGGACGACTTCGCCCAGTTGCCCTCACCTTCCGGCGAGGCCTTGCCGGCGTTCTTCACCTCATGCCCGAAAGCGTTTACCGCCTCGGGATTGGCCTTCTCGATGATCTCGGCCAGGACGGCCTTGGCCTCTTCTTCCGTCTCGCGGACGATCGCAAAAGCGTTCACACCGACCCGGACAGAATGGCCGTTGGTCTGCGCCTTCGACTTGATGTCGTCGACCTGTTTGCGGATTTCGGCCGGCGTATTGCCATTGGTGAAATACCAGTCGGAGACACGGGCCGCCATATCGCGCGCCGCACGCGAAGAGCCGCCCTGGAAGATTTCCGGCTGCGGATCGATCGGTTTGGGCTTCAGCGAATAGTTGTTGAAGCGATAGAAATCACCGCGGAAGGTGAAGTTGTCCTCGGTCCAGATGCCGCGAAGCGCGCGAATGAACTCCTCCGACCGCCGATAGCGCTCGTCATGATCGAGCCAGTACTCGCCGATGGCGGCGAATTCGCCGCGGAACCAGCCGCTGACGACATTGACGGCGACACGCCCATTGGTCAGGTGATTGATGGTCGCAATCTGCTTGGCGGCGAGAGCCGGATTCCAGGGACCGGGCAGGATCGCCGCGATCACCTTCAACGTCGTCGTCGATTCAAGCAGGGCGTGGCTGAACGAAACGGACTCGTGCTGAAATTCCGCGCCGTAACCTGCGGTGAACCGGATCTGGCTCAGGGCATAGTCGAAACCGCTCGCTTCGGCGATCTGCGCAAGCTTTCTGTTGTATTCGATCGTCCAGCTTGTGCGCTGCTCGATGTTCGAAATCACCAGGCCGCCCGAAACATTCGGCACCCAATAGGCGAATTTGACCGGCTCGTTCGAGGCATTGGAAAAAGTCATGTAAGGCTCCCTCTTGAATTTCGTTGCACGCTAAGCTGCCAATTCGCTGCGCTTGCCCGCGGCGTCGGCGGCCGGCATAATTGCCGCGATCTCCTCAATGGCTCTGTCGACACGCTCGAGCACAGCAGGATTGGTCAGTTGGTGATCGGTGAAATCGGCCTCCAGCGCATAGACCGCGGTCGGGACGCTCATGGCATTGAAGAAGCCGAAGAGCGGCCGCAATTGGTGCTCGAGCATCAGGCCGTGCAATGGCGTGCCGCCCGTCGCGGCCAGGAGGATGCGTTTGCCTGCCAGCGCTCGATAGTCGACAAGGTCGAAGAGGTGTTTCAGGGCGCCGCTGTAGGATGCACGGTAGACGGGCGATCCGACGATGATGATATCGGCTCCCTCGACCGCAGCGACAATCGCCTTACCCTCGGTATCGAGCTGATCGGCCCGAAGCGCGCGAAACAGCACAGGGGCGGCATCGACAAGCTCGATCGACTTCAGGTGGCCGCCGATACGCTGCCTCAGACGGTCGGCGATGACATCCACCAGCGATGCCGTCCGGGACGGTCTTTTGACATTGCCGCTGAGCGCCAGAATGTTCATGATGCGAGTGTTCCCGATCTTTGTTGGATTTAATCTATATATTTAGTGGATTAATGGGAGGCGAAAATGTACTAATCTTCGTCGAAAAGCGGATCGAACCGCCGTCGCAAAGGGCAGATTTCCGGAAGAATTTTCTCAAGGACCGTCGGACAGGAGGCGGCAATTCGGCGCCAAACCGGCAAGAGCCTGCCAAAAACCGGAGGGCGAAAGCAGACGCGCTCGCGAACCCGAACGGGCTAAGGCGTGGCGCCGTCTGCGGAGAACGGCTCGGTCGGTCCGCTCGCCGGCGCGGTGAACCAGCGCGGTCCCTCGGCCGTCAGACAGATGTGGTCTTCCAGCCGGATCCCGAATTTTTCGGGAAAGACGATCATCGGTTCGTTGGAAAAACACATGCCGGCCGCAAGCGGCGTGTCGTTGCCGCGAACGATATAAGGCTCCTCATGGATCTCGAGCCCGAGGCCATGACCGGCGCGATGCGGCAATCCCGGCAGGCGGTAGTCGGGGCCGAGCGAATGTTTGGCGAGCACCTTGCGGGCCGCATCGTCGAGGCTCGAGCAGGCAGCGCCGATCCGGGCAGCGTCGAACACGGCCTGCTGCGCCTCGCGCTCGATCCACCAGGCGCGCTCGAAGGCGCCGTTGCCGCCGCCGAGCATATAGGTTCTGGTGATATCGGAATGATAACCGTCGATCCGGCAGCCGGTGTCAACGAGAATGACGTCGTGATCGCCGAGGATCTGATCGCCGTCGGCGCCATGCGGCAGCGAGGTTGCTAGCCCGAAGGAGACGATTGCGAATGTCGAGCCGTCATCGGCGCCGGCCTGGCGATGCTGCCGATCGATGAAATCGACCACCTCGGATGAGGTGATGCCCGGCTTCAACAGCGAATGCACCTGCCTGTGCACGTTGAGCGTCAGGTTCATCGCATACTGGATCAGCGCAATCTCCGCGGCGGATTTGATGCGACGCAGGCCACGGATCAGCCGGCCGCCATCGGCGAGCCTTTCGGCGCCCATCGCCGCCGCCAAGGCGTGATAGAAGAAAAGCGGCAGGCCGTCATCAAGGGCAAGCCTGCCGCCTCGGCCGACAAGGCGGGAAATGAGTGAAGCACTGCTCTCCTCCTCTTCCCATACCAGAATTTCTCCCGGCAGGTGCGGAAGGGTTTCGACACGGCTGCGCTCGAAACCGGGAACGATATAGGAAACGGCCGTCGGCGTGACGAGCGCGCCGAGAAACCTTTCGCTCGGATGCCAGACGAGGCCGGTAAAATAACGCAGGCTTTCGGTCGGGCCGAGAAGCATGCCGGCCAGTCCCTCGGCGTCGATCGCCTCTCGAAGCCTGGAAAGGCGATCCTGCCGCTCCTCCTCGGTGATGCGGAGTATGGGGTGCTGCCACGACATATGCTTTTCCTGTTCTTTCCTTTTCTGGCCATCCCGGCGGCGCTTCAGGATAGGCCGATCGCCACCGGCCGGTCGAGGTTGCGCGCGAGATAGTCCTGGATCTGGCGGACGATCTGGCCGGCGTGGGCGATGGCCAGCCGGTCGGCGCGTTCGGCGTCGCCGGCCTCGATGGCGGCGATGATTTCCTCGTGTTCATCGACATATTGCCGGGGCAGCCGGTCGTCAAATGTCGAATAATAAAGGCGAAGTATGCGCCGGCCTTCGTCGAGCAGTTTGGCGAAAAAGGCCGTGTAATAGGTATTGCCGGCAAGCTCGGCGATCGCCACGTGGAATTCACGGTTGGCCTCGATCATCGCATAGGCGTCGCGCTTAGCAACCGCGCCGGCGAAGTCCTTCTGGTGCCGGCGGATGGTTTCCATGATCGCGTCGTTCCGCCGCCCGGCGGCCCCGCGCGTCGTCACCCGGTACATCAGCGTCAGCGCTTCGAAATAGGTGGGCAGGTTGGCGAAATCGATCGGCGCAACGATCGTGTTCCGGTTCGGCAGCGTCGTGACCAGCCCGTCGGCGGCAAGGCGCAACAGCGCTTCGCGAATAGGTGTCCTCGACATTCCGAAACGTTCCGACAGCCGCACCTCATCGAGCGGGCTGCCGGGTTCCAGCGCCATCGACAGGATCTCCCGGCGCAGCGCGGCATAGATACTCTGAGTGCCGGAACCGCGCACCCGCACATTTTCCACGTCGTTCTGCATGCGTCCCTCCCCTTGATGAGAGCCTTGTAATGCGTTTTGGCCGATTTCGGCAACGCCCCACGAATTTACAAATCATGGCGATTGTGTCTTGTCGACAGTTTGTATATAACAAATCGACTTTAACGGAGTTTCGATCGATGACAACAGGATGGAAGGGCGTATTTCCCGCCGTAACGACGCAGTTCAACGAAGACCTTTCCGTGGATCTTTCCGCAACCCAGCGTGTTCAGGACGCGCTCGTCAATGACGGCGTCAATGGGCTGATCGTCATGGGCACATGTGGTGAGAACAATTCGCTCGACCCCGATGAGAAGCGTACGATCCTCGAAGCCGCCGTCGAGGTCGTCAACGGCCGCGTCCCCGTCGTGACGGGCGTCTCCGAATTCGATACGCGCCGTGCCGTCGCCTATGCCCGCGACGCCGAAGAACTCGGCGCCGACGGGCTGATGCTGCTGCCGGCCATGGTTTATGTGCCGAAGCCCGAAGAGCTGATCGCGCATTTCCGCACCGTCGCCGAAGCGACCTCGCTGCCGATCATGCTCTACAACAATCCGCCGGCCTACCGCGTCAACATCGGCGCCGATGTGCTGAAGGTGCTTGCCGATGTGCCCAATATCAAGGCGGTCAAGGAAAGCGCGCCGGATCCGCGCCGCTTCACCGACCTCATCAACGAATTCGGCGACCGTTTCGATATCTTCGCCGGCCTAGACGACGTCGCGCTCGAAGGCCTGATGCTCGGCGCCAAGGGCTGGGTCTCGGGGCTGACCAGCGCCTTCCCGGAGGAATCCGTGCAGCTCGTTGCCGCCGCCGAACGCGGCGATTGGGAAGGGGCCCGCAGGATCTACCGCTGGTTCATGCCGCTTCTGCATCTCGATGCCGAGCATGACCTCGTGCAGTCGATCAAGCTCGCCGAGCAGATCATGGGCCGCGGCTCGGAACGCGTCCGCATGCCGCGCCTGCCGCTTTCAGGGGCACGGCGCACCGAAGTCACCGCCATGGTCGAGAAGGCTGCCGCGACGCGTCCTTCGAAACTCGCCAACGCCGCCTGAGATTACGAGGCCGGCAGCGCAGATGAGCTGCCGGCCTTTTCATCCCTCGCTCTAAGTGACCGGAGCCTTGCCGGATCGGGTCAGGCTGTTGCGGCTGACCAGCGACGGCATCTGGAAAATATGTTCCGCGCCGGCGCGGCCCTCTATTCTCGAAATCAACGTCCGGGTGGCGACCTGACCGAGTTCCCTGCCCGATTGATCGATGCTTGCTAGATTGACGAGGCCGAGCGCTGCGGTCGACGAATTGTCATATCCGATGACGGCAAGATCCTCGGGCACACGCACACCCGTCTCCATCGCCAGGCTCAGAAGAGTGATGGCGTCGAGATCGCTCCAGCAGAAAACGGCGCGCGGCCTGTTCTTTCTCGACAGGAACTTTCGCATCGTTTCCTCCCGCTTTGGCGGGGCGATCGGAATTTTGGTGATCGGCGCAGACGATCCCAGTCCGGCACGCTGTATCGCCCGGCGGAAGCCGATCTCGCGCTGGCGCACGACAGAGACCTGGTGCCCCTCACGCTCGCCGAGGCTCAGCATTTCGATGTCGCGATAGCCGCAGGCAATCAGCGCTTCCACCGCAATCTCGGCTCCACGCTGGTCGTCGGCATTGACCGTATCGAAGGCCGTGGCGCCGGCATCGTGATAACCGACGGCGACGATCGGTATCTGAGCCGCGAATTTTGCGATGATGTCCGAAGGCAGGCGCGGCGCAACGAGGATCAGGCCGTCCATCTTGTAGTCGATCATCGACTCGATCAACGACGTCTCCAGCTGCACGCGCGCATCACTGACGCCGATCATCGCCTGGTAATGCGAAGGCGCCAGCACGCCGTTTACCCCGGCAATCACCTCCGGCAGGAAGGGGTTGCGGATGTCGATCAAAAGCACGCCGATGGTGAAACTCCGGCCGCGCAACCCGCGCGCCGCCCGTGAGGGCCGATATCCAAGTGCTTCAATAGCGTCGGTCACTCTTGCCCGCAGCGCTTCGCTGACGCCGTAAGCGTTGCGCATCACCTTCGAGACCGCGGCGACCGATACGCCTGCATGCGTTGCCACCGTCCGGATCGTCACGCGATCATTTCGTTGCAGTCTTTTTTTCTCTTCGATCGACATGAAATCTCTGGGCTTGCGCTGCGGGCGGTCACAATCGCCCTTAGAAACACCATGGCAGACTGGTGACGAAATTTCTATTGCGCTTCCGAAAAAAATGTAGAACGTTATATGGAGAACGTTCTACATCTCTGTGGGAGGACTTGATGAACTTTCAGCCGGCAGCCATCGACAGCAATCTCGTTTCTCGCGCCTGGTCCGGAGAGATGATCGCACCTCTGTCGGACCGCGGCCAGGGAACGGCCGCAAGCTTCGTCTCCAAGACCTTCGATCATGACGGCACCGACCTTCCGATCGAACTCTTCATCTCGGCACTCGGCCTCTATCGCTGCTTCATCAACGGCACCCGCGTCGGCACCGATCTGCTGACGCCCGGCTGGACGAATTACGACGCCCGCATTGCCTATCAGCGATACGACATCTCGAGATTTCTGAAGTCAGGCATTAACCGGATAGAGATCTGGCTCGCCGACGGATGGTACCGCTCGCCCATCATGTGGGGCGCCCAGGCTATTCCCAACTGCTGGGGCGACAGGATCGGGGCCATTGCGGATCTGGTCGGCCCCAGCGGCACCATTCTTTCTACCGATACGACCTGGCAAAGCGGCCTTCTGCCGATCCAGAAGTCGGGGATCTATTTCGGTGAGATTTACGATGCACGCCTGGAAAAGGTCGCCGAAACCCACGGGACCGAGCGATTGCCGTTCGACACGGGGCTGCTCGTCGCGCATGAGACGACAGCGGTGCGGGAGCTGCAGCCGCTCGCCCCCATCGAAAGCTGGACCGATCATGAAGGCAGGACGATCTATGATTTCGGCCAGAATGTCGGCGGCTACGTCAGATACACGGTCCGTGGCGTCAGCGGCACCGAAGTGCGGGTCGAGCACTCGGAAGTCCTCGGGCCGGAACGCCATTTCGACAATCGCAATTATCGCGCCGCCGCAGCGCATACCCTCTATACGCTCAGCGGAGGTGGTGACGAGAGCTACGCGCCGCATTTCACCTTTCACGGCTTCCGTTATGCCAGGGTGACGATCAAAGGCGATGCGGAGATTGTTGAAATCGCCTCGATCCCAATCTCCTCGGTGCCGGAACCGGCGGGCGGCTTCACCTCGGGCAATCCTCTCGTCAATCGCCTGGTTGAAAATACCATCTGGTCGCAGCGCGCCAATTTCATCGAAGTGCCCACAGATTGCCCGCAACGCGACGAACGGCTCGGCTGGACGGGTGATGCCCAAGTCTTTGCCGCGACGGCCTGTTGGCTGAGCGACAGCCAGTCCTTCCTCAAGAAATATCTGCGCGATGTGATGGCCGACCAGCGCGAGGACGGCGCCGTTTCGCATTTCTCGCCCGACCCGACGCGTCTGCACCCCGGCAATTTCCCGGGCTATGCCGGCTCGACCGGCTGGGGCGACGCGATTGTCGTGATCCCCTGGGTCCTCTACACCCATTACGGCGACCGGTCCGTTCTTTCGGAGTGCCTGGGCTCGATGGTGCGCTGGGTCGATTTCGTCTGGTCCATCTCGGACGGCCCGATCGTCCGTCCGCCCTCGCATTGGGGCGCCCGCGGCTTCACCTTCGGCGACTGGCTGCAGCCGGTCGGCGATAACAGAAAGCCGCGCCCGACGATTGCCGACGATTGTGCGGCGACCCTCTACCACTTCATTTCGACGGATCTTCTAGCAAAGGTCGCTGGCGTTCTCGGTGAGCATGCGCTCGAAGAGCAGATGAAGGGCCGCGCCGACAAGATCCGGCTGGCTTTTGCCAACGAGTTCATCACGCCGGCCGGGCGGCTCGCCCATAACGATCAGACATCCTATGCGCTGGCCTTCCTGTATGACCTGATACCGGGTGAGCATCATGAGGCCGCCCGGCGACATTTCAGGCAGGTGGTCGTCGATGCCGACTACAAGATCGGCACCGGCTTCATCGGCACGCCGGCCCTTTTGCCGGCCCTGACGAAACTCGGGATGGACGACCTCGCCGAAAAAGTCTTCCTGCAGGAGGATGTGCCGGGCTGGCTCTACCAGGTTTCAAAGGGGGCGACGACGATCTGGGAGCGCTGGGATTCGATGGCGCCCGACGGCACCATCTACGAACCCGACATGAACAGCTATAACCACTATGCCTATGGCGCGGTCTGCCAATGGCTGTTCGAATGTGTCGCCGGCATTTCGCCGAGCCCGGCCGCACCCGGCTTTGCCGAAGTGATCGTCGACCCGGCGCCGATCCCGTCGCTTTCGCCGGTTTCGACCTATCACGATATCAGCCAGGGGCGCATCGAGGCCGGCTGGCACTGCACCGGCAGCGAGGTCACTTATGTGCTGACGCTCCCGGAGGGTTGCGTCGGCCGCTTCCGGCCCGGCCGGCGGCACCACAATGCGTCACTCAATGGCGAGCCTGTCATCGAGGAGGCGGTTCTTCCCCCAGGCACGCATAGGCTGGTCTTTTCCCTACCTGATTATTGAGGAGCATACAGGTCAAACCGTCCAGAGGAGGAACGTCATGACACATCGGATAAAGCTCATTCTTGCCGGCGCATCCGCGCTTCTGGCCCTAGCCGCGGCCGGCCCGTCGCAGGCCGAAGTCACGCTGTCATTCCTGATCGACAACAATCCCGATACGGTCGCGGCGGCCGAGGCGCTGGTTGCCGCTTATCAAAGCAAGGCACCCGACGTGACGATCGAGATCGAGCAGCGGCCGGGCGGTGGCGAAGGCGACAATATCGTCAAGACGCGTCTGGCGACGGGGGAGATGTCCGATGTGTTCCTGTATAATTCCGGGTCGCTCTTGCAGGCGCTGAAGCCGACGCAGACGCTTGTCGATCTGAGCGGTCTCGCCTCGCAGGCGAAGGTGTCCGGCGACTTCAAGGCCGTCGTTAGTGCCGACGGCAAAGTCTATGGCGTTCCCTTCGGCACGGCGATGGCCGGCGGGATTCTCTACAACAGAAAGATCTACCAGGACCTCGGCCTCTCGGTGCCAAAGACATGGGCGGAGTTCATGGCGAACAACGCCAAGGTCAAGGCATCGGGCAAGGTCGCAGTCGCGCAAACCTATCGCGACACCTGGACCTCGCAGCTGTTCGTATTGGCCGACTATTACAACCTGCATGCTGCCGTTCCGAACTTCGCTGCCGACTATACCGCCAACAAGGCGAAATACGCAGAGACGCCGGCAGCGATGAAAGGCTTCGAACGCCTAAAGGAAGTTCATGACGCCGGGCTAATGAATGAAGACTTCGGCGCAGCAAGCTATGATGACGGGTTGAGAATGGTGGCCACCGGCGAGGCGGCGCACTATCCGATGCTGAGCTTTGCGGTCGGCGCAATTAAACAGAATTATCCTGAAAACCTCAGCGATGTCGGCTTCTTCGCCCAACCGAGCGATGAGGCAGCCACGAACGGCCTGACGGTCTGGATGCCGCCTGGCCTCTATATTCCGGCCACCAGCCAGCACGCCGAGGAAGCAAAGAAGTTCATTGATTTTGCCGGCAGCGTCGAAGGCTGCAAGGTGATGGTGGAAACCAACGCCGTGCAAGGGCCCTCCCTCGTCGACGGTTGCGATCTCCCGGCGGACGTGCCGCCTGCAATCAAGGACATGCTTCCTTATTTCGAGGCTAAGGACAAAACGACGCCAGCGCTGGAGTTCGTTTCGCCGGTCAAGGGCCCGGCGTTGGAGCAGATCACCGTCGAAGTCGGCTCCGGCATCCGTCAGCCTGCGGAAGCCGCCAAGCTCTATGACGAGGATGTGCGCAAACAGGCCAAGCAACTCGCCCTGCCCAACTGGTAGCGGACGCTCGGGCCATCAACCTCGCTTCTGAAGGGCGAGGTTTCCCGATCGAAGAGGTAGTCATGACCGAGATACGCCCGCGCTCGCGCAATTCGCCCTACCCCCTATGGTTTTTTATCCCCGCCGCCATCATTTACGGCGTGCTGTTCCTTTTTCCGACCATATCGTCTCTCTGGTACAGCCTGACGCGCTGGGATCTCTCGACAGCCCAATTTATCGGGCTTGAAAATTTCCAGCAGTTCTTTTCCGAACCGTTCCTGGTCAAGGGGCTGATCAACACCGTGATCTACGCGGTGACGACATCCGGCCTGAAAACGGTCTGCGGACTGCTGCTGGCCGTGCTGCTCACCAGCAATATCTTCGCCCGCGGCTTTCTGCGCACGCTGGTCTTCTTTCCCGTGCTGGTTTCGACGATCGGCATCGGCATCACCTTCACGGTCATGATGCATCCGACCAAGGGCATCATCAATGTTACGCTTGAGACGCTTGGAATGCCGGGGCCGGGATGGCTGACCAATCCGACGCTCGCGCTTTTTTCGGTGGCCCTGGTCGATGTTTGGAAGGGGGTCGGCCTTGCCACCCTGATCTTCATCGCCGGCCTTGCTGCGATCAGTCCCGACTATTATGAGGCCGCCAGGATCGACGGCGCCACACGGCTCCAGCAATTCGTTCGGATCACCCTGCCGCTCGTGCGCCCTGCCACCGTCATCGTCGTGACATTGTCGCTGATCGGCGGCTTGCGATCCTTCGACCTGATCTGGGCCATGACCCGCGGCGGCCCCGGCTTCTCCTCCGATGTGATCGCCTCGGTCATCTATAAACAGTATCAGGCTGGTTTTTATGGTCTGTCGACGGCCGGAAACGTCATCCTGTTCGCGCTGATCGCCGTGATCATCCTGCCCTTCACCCTATGGTTCAACCGGCGCGAGGTCGAGGAATGAGAAGCGTCCGACCCTATGTGACGGGTGCAATCGCCCTTGCCGTCGGGGCGGTCATCTTCGTCATGCCTTTCGTTTTCGTCGCTCTGCAGGCGGTGAAATCCAAATCGGAGGCCTCCCGCCTCGATTTCGAACTTCCTGAGCATTGGCTGTTCTGGGACAATCTCGTCGCCGTCTTCAAGGCACGCGACTATCAGCTCGTGCTCGCCTATTTCAATTCGACTCTGATCACGGTCGTTTCCGTCACTATCCTGATCCTGCTGTCGGCGATGGTCGGATATGTGATGCAGCGCCGCAAGACCGCATGGAACCGCGTGGCCTTCGCTGCGCTGTTCATGGGCCTGATGATGCCGCCGGCCGTTGTTCCCACCATCGGCCTTTTGCAGGACATCGGCCTCTTCAAGACCATGACCGGGATGATCCTGATCCAGGTTGCCTATAATCTCTCCTTTTCGGTCCTGCTCTATCGGTCGTTCATTTCGACCATCCCGCGCGATCTCGACGAGGCGGCGCTGATCGACGGCGCCAAGCCCCGGCAGATCTTCTTCCGCGTGGTCCTGCCGCTGCTGAAGCCGGTGACCGTGACCAATATCGTCGTCCAGTCGATCGCGATCTTCAACGATTTCACCAATCCTCTCTATTACCTGCCGGGCAAGGAGAACGTGACGGTGCAGCTGACGCTCTATAATTTCCAGAGCATGTATTCGAGCCAGTACAATCTGCTCTTCATGAACATCCTCCTCGTAACGATCCCGCCGCTGATCGTCTTCATCTTCTTCAACCGCCAGATCGTCGCGGGCATGACGTCAGGCGGAGTCAAAGGGTAGCAAAATGGCTGAGCTCACTCTCAAACAGGTTCGCAAGAGCTTCGGCGCACTCGAAGTCATCAAAGGAGTCGATCTTGAGGTTGCCTCCGGCGAATTCGTCGTTTTCGTCGGCCCATCGGGATGCGGGAAGTCGACGCTGCTGCGCATCATCGCCGGCCTGGAAGAGACGACCTCGGGTAGGCTGACCATCGGCGGCAAGGACGTGACCTATGCGGAACCTTCCGAGCGGGGCATCGCCATGGTGTTCCAGAGCTATGCGCTTTACCCGCATATGACGGTTGCCGAGAATATCGGTTTCGGGCTTTCGCTCGCCCGCCGCCCGAAGGCTGAAATCGCCGAGAAGGTCGCGGCGGCAGCCGAAACGCTTCAGCTCACTCATCTGCTGCAGAGAAAGCCGAAAGCGCTTTCCGGCGGCCAGCGGCAGCGCGTCGCCATCGGCCGGGCAATCGTGCGGGATCCCAAGGTTTTCCTGTTCGACGAGCCGCTCTCCAATCTCGATGCCTCGCTCCGGGCACAGATGCGCCTGGAGATCTCGGAACTCCACGCCCGCCTGAACTCGACGATGATCTATGTCACCCACGACCAGGTCGAGGCGATGACGATGGCCGACAAGATCGTCGTTTTGAACGGCGGCGCCGTCGAGCAGATCGGCAGCCCGATGGAGCTCTACCGCAATCCCGCCACACCCTTCGTCGCCGGCTTCATCGGCAGCCCGAAAATGAACCTCTATGGCGGCGAGACGGCACGGCGAATGAACTGCACGACCTACGGCATCCGCCCGGAACATGTCAGGCTTTCGGAAGGCACCGGCCAGTGGCAAGGCAGAATCCGACATGTGGAACGGCTCGGCGCCGACGCGATCCTCTATCTCGATGTCCCCGAACTCGGCGAAATGATCGTGCGCGCCGAAGGCGAGACGCCGTTTGCATCAGGCATGACGGTCTGGGCAAATCCGATGGAGGGAGCGGAACACCGGTTCTGAGACCGGGCTAAAGCCCCTCCTCGAGAAGCAACCCTAACGACCGAAGATCCGCGCCTCATGGCTGCTTGTTCAAGAGAGCCGCCAGATCCTCTTTGAGCCGGACCGGCAGATTCATCCGTTCTTGAAGAATGCTCATGATACCAAGATCGCCGTTCTTAAGCTCGCGAAAGAACACATGGTGATGCTCGTAACGACCGAAATTGACTGAACGCTTGATGTCTGCCGGAACCGCCAGACGTTGTGGAAGCTGTCGCCTGGTGGGCCGATCCTGGCACAAACGCTGCAAATACGCGTGCAGTCCGAGAATATAGGCGTCCGCCTGCTTCTCTCGCCACGCCTCAACCGTGTCGGGCCAAATCTTGTCCTGCGCGTCGTCGGCGCGGATAAAATCAAATTGTCACCATCAGGCTATCGGCGCTTGTTGCGGCGGATGACGTCTTTGGCCGAAACCGCGACGAATTCGCTGTCTTCAGCCCGCATGGCCGGCGCGAGTTCCCCTTGCAGCAAATCCCAGGCCTTATCACGGGTCTGCAGGTCGCGGCGAACGAGGGCACGGATATGCTCGTCGGCGTTTCCATGAAGGCCGTCGTCGCCAACCTGCTGCTGGTTATTATCCTGGAATTTCTCGCTGACCTTCACATGAATACTACCGGATGCCACGGGCATACTCTTTCGTTCGTCTGATCGTGGGTTAGCGTAGCAAATATTGTCAATATTCGTCACTATTGAACCTATCTGTCCTGGAACCGGCCGGGACGCAGCGGCGCGAGAGGTAGGCTGGACAGTCGCCACAGCCGGTTGGTCGTCATTTTCCGTTCTTGCCGCAGGGGTGCTTGGAACGGCGGCCTTGCTGGCCGACCATCTTTCGATCGAGTAACGGCGACTGCGCCTCCTGAACAATCCAGCTGGCCATTCCTCTGCTCTCCCCCGCAAGATTGCTGCGTTCGTCAACGCGACACATAGCCTGGCACAGCTCGGATTATCTCTGCGCTCGGCGGCGTCATCTCCGATTATGTGACGGCAGCGATTTGCGAAGTAGGTCCCTGGCGGCACAAAGCTTCGTCAATAGGATTTCCGTGGGAAGCGCGAGTGTCGACCGGCTCAGGCGATGCCGCCCAGGCATACATATTTGAGTTCGGTATATTCGTCCAAGCCGTGCTTTGACCCCTCGCGGCCGAGACCCGACATCTTGACGCCGCCGAACGGCGCTTCCGCCGTCGAGACGAGACCGGTATTGACGCCGACCATCCCATATTCCAGCGCTTCGGCGACGCGGAAGACCCGCGACAAGTCGCGCGCGTAAAAATAGGAAGCCAGGCCGAACTCTGTATCGTTCGCCTGCTCGATGACGTCCTCTTCGTCGCGGAAACGGAAAAGCGGGGCGAGCGGCCCGAAAGTTTCCTCGCGCGCGACCTGCATGCCGGCGTTGACGTCGCGCAGGATCGTCGGTTCGAAGAAATGACCCCCAAGTGCGTGGCGCTTGCCGCCTGAAATGACGCCCGCGCCTTTTGCAACGGCGTCCTGAATATGGCTCTCGACCTTAGCGACAGCGTTGTCGTCGATGAGCGGCCCAAGCACGACGTCACGTTCAAGACCATTGCCGACCTTCAATGCCGAAACGGCCGCGGCCAGCTTGTCGGCAAATGCCTCGTAGACGCCGTCCTGGACATAGAGCCGGTTGGCGCAGACGCAGGTCTGGCCGTTGTTGCGGAACTTAGCAATGATCGCGCCTTCGACCGCAGCGTCGAGATCGGCGTCGTCGAAGACGATGAAGGGCGCATTGCCGCCGAGTTCGAGACCGAGTTTCTTGATCGTAGGCGCACATTGCCGGTAAAGTAGCTCGCCCGTCCGGGTGGAGCCCGTGAATGTCAGGACCCGGACGTCGCGGCTTGCGGTCATCGCTCCGCCGATTGCGGCGGCGTCACCCGTGACGATATTGAGAAGCCCCGCCGGCAGGCCGGCGCGCTCCGCGAGAACGGCGATCGCGATCGCGGAGAACGGCGTCTGCAGCGCCGGTTTGAGAACGACGGCGCAGCCGGCGGCAAGCGCGGGGCCGATCTTGCGGGTGATCATCGCGTTGGGGAAATTCCAGGGCGTGATCGCCGCCACCACGCCGGCCGGCTGGCGCAGGACGAGGATCCGCTTGTCCGGCTGATGTCCCGGTATGGTCTCGCCGTTGATGCGTCTTGCCTCTTCGGCAAACCATTCGATGAAGCTCGCACCATAGGTGATCTCTCCCTTGGCTTCGGCCAGCGGCTTTCCCTGCTCCAGCGTCAGGATCATCGCCAGATCGTCGCGGTTTTCGATCATCAGGCGGTGCCAGGTCTTGAGAACGGCGGCGCGCTCGCCGGCCGTCTTCTTTGCCCAAAGCTTCTGCGCGACCACGGCAGCCTGGATGGCCTCTTCCGTTTCCGCCGCGCCGAAGTCAGGGACCGCGCCCAGCACCTCACCTGTCGCCGGATTGCGGACCATGGCCGCCCGGCGCCCTTCTGCTTCGATCCAGCGATCGGCGATGGGACAGGCCTGACGGAACAGCGAGGGATCATTGAGCTTCATGGGACAACTTTCAGCAGAATACGTGAGCGGCGCCGGGATCGAAATCCAGATGGACTATATCTCCGCGATTGAGCCCGGCAATAGCCTCATGACCGAACGGCAAACGGACCGAAAGCGCCTCGCCTGTCACCGTCTCCGTGGAGACATGAATATTGTTGCCGAAAAAAGTAATGTCGTAGACCGTCGCGGCAAGACCCGCGCCGGCGGCTACGGCCCGCGTTGACGCTGCGGCCGGCAATTCAACAGCACCGAACCGAGCCTGCGGATAGTCGGTCTAAGCCTCGGGCGCCGACTGCCTCGCAACGATCGCTTCGACCACGGCTTTGGCCTGCACCCGAATGTCGGGGACGGCGGTAATTTCCCAGAATTGTCCCGCCGTCAAGGCGCCCACCGCAAACAGCCGGACAGGCGAGATCCGGGATGACCCTATAACCTCGGAAGCAGCATTCACCTGAATGCCGAGGCCGAGAGGATCGGCGGCGATCAGCTGAGACCGGTTCATTTCCTGCAAAAGCGGTGAATGGCTGATGCCGGCGCGCTCCATTCCCGTGCAGTTGATCAGCCAATCCGTCTTGATTTCGGCGAGATCGCTTGTAGCTCTGACCCTGTATCCGGCGACGAGCCTGCCCTCCTCGGCCTCGAGCGATTTCAGGAAGCCGGCGTGGAATCGAACGGTTCCTTCCGAGACAAGTTGGTCGAACCTGTCGAACACGTCGGGCGCGACGCGGTGACGGTGGATGTTCCACCAGGGAAGCGCATGCCTGAGGAAGCGGGCCCGCTCCGTGTTTGAAAGCCGCTGCCAGAGAGCCTGTGTTTGAGGTCTCAGGCCATCCATCACGCTTCGCCAGTCGTCGACCGACCTGCTCTTTGCCCGCAAGCTCTTCAATATGCCGCTGATCGTCGTGGGAAGCGCCTCAACGTCAATCGGCAGAGGCGCGGGAGGATTTCTCGCATGCCCGAGCGGCGCAAGCCCGCGGCGCGAAAGCACGTCAATCCTGCCCCTATGGCCGTGAGCACGCAGAGCCAGAACCTGATCGATCATCGTCAGGCCAGAACCGAGGATGCAGACCTTATCGGACGATGCGACGCGTCCCAGCCAGGAGAGCCGCCAGGGGTTCTCGATGATGCGCGGCCGCATCGACAGCGGTACGGCCGCCGGGTCGACCGGCAGCTTGGCGTTGCCGACGCCGAGGCAGAGCACCACGTTCCTGCCGGCAATCTCGTCGCCATTGCCGAGATGGAAGGCCAAAGTGCTGTTGTAACGTTCCACGCATCCCGCCGCTTTGGCCCGGATGAAATCAACCCGACAGCGGCCGTCCCGCTTCCGAAGCAGCTGCGCGAGTGTATCCCTGACATAGAGGCCGTAATCGCTGCGCGAGGCGAAATCGCCGGCCTGCAGCCGCCGCCCGCGATTTTTCAACCAGTCGACAAAGTCGTCGGGCTGATGCGGCAGCAGGCTCATTCGGCCCGCGGGTACGTTGAGGCGGTGGAGGTAAAGTTCCGTCCGGTATGCCGTGCCGCGGCCGAAGCCGGGATCATCGCCTACGACGGCGACCGTCGCCGAAGCGGGAAGCTGCTCGATGAGATTGCAGGTCACGGCTATCGCCGAAAAACCGGATCCGACCACGATAACATCATATATCAACGCATTCTCCCTGACGGTCCACACCTTGGCTTCTGCCGCTCACTCGGCCCTGAGACCGCGCCAGCGGCAGAATCGCGAAAACAAATATCTCCATTGTCTATAAATATAGTTTGTTATTTCTCCCGCTAGCCCATTCTCACCCGTTAGGCTTTTGAGGGTGAGATCAAGGGCCGGATGTGGCCCTGAACAAAGGGGCTCAAGATGAATTTCAGAAATTTGATTGCCGCGATCGCCGTCGGCGTCGGAACACTTGCAACGGCTTTCGTCGCCGAGGCGGCGGATAAAAAGGTCGTCGTCGGCTATCAAACCGACGCGCTGCCGTCTTCGGTCGCGATCGCCAATGGCGAATTTGCCAAGGCGACCGGTTATGAAATCGACTTCCGCAAGTTCAATTCGGGGGCTGAGATCTTTGCAGCCATCGCCTCGGGCGATGTCCAGGTCGGCTATGTCGGCTCCAGCCCGTTCGCGGCCGCGGTATCGCGCGGGCTCGAGGTCAAAGCCTTCTACCTGGCATCCATCTCGGGGATCGACGAGGCTCTTATCGTCCGTAATGGCTCCGGCATCGACAGCCTGAACGATCTGAAGGGCAAGAAGCTTGCCGCCGCGCCAGTGTCGACGGATCACTATCAGCTGCTGGCACTGATCAAATCGCTGGGCCTGACCGAAAAAGACGTCCAGGTCTTCGCCATCCCCCAGCCGGAAATCGTCGCAAGCTATAATCGAGGCGATATCGACGGCGGCTTCGTCTGGGATCCGGCGCTAACCGAGCTGAAGAAGAACGGCAAGGTCCTCGTGACCTCCAAGGATGTGGCGGACAAGGGTGCACCGACCTTTTCCGCCTGGGTTGCGACCTCCAAGTTCGCCGCCGACAATCCGGATTTCCTCAAGAGCTTCGCTTCGGTCGTCACCAAATATTACGCATCCTTCGCGGCGGACAAAGCCTCCTGGGGTCCCGACAGCGATAACGCCAAGTCTCTCGCCAAGCTTCTCGGCGGCACGCCTGAGCAGCAGGCTTCGGCCCTGAAGAACCTGACGCTGCTCACCCCCGAAGTCCAAGCCTCCGACGCCTGGCTCGGCGGCGGCGAAAAGGCGGGCGCCGGCAAGATCCTCAAGGACACGGCGTCCTTCCTGAAGGAGCAGGGCAAGGTGTCCGGCGTGCTGGACAATTACGGCAGCTTCGTCACCGCCGACGCGCTCGCCGGCGCCACAAACTGATCCTCCCCGGCGCCGGCGCGGCTTGCCGCGCCGGCGCCTAACGCGCGAGTTCCCCTATGCTGAAAGTCGATCACGCCAGCGTTTTCTTCTCTGCCCGCGACGGGCGGACCGTTCACGCGCTCGATCGCGTGTCTTTCGATATTCCCGAACGCGGTTTTGTCGTCGCACTCGGAGCCTCGGGCTGCGGTAAGTCGACCCTTCTTAACGCGATTGCCGGTTTTCTTCCGCTTTCGGATGGCCGGATCACGCTCGATGGCCGCAGCGTCGAACGTCCGGGTGCTGACCGCGGCGTCGTGTTCCAGAAGGACTCGCTGCTGCCTTGGAAGTCGGTCATCGATAACGTCGCGCTCGGGCTGAAATTCGCCGGCGTAGGCCGGAAGGAACGGCAAGCGCAGGCGCTGGAACTGCTCCGGCTCGTTGGTCTCGACGAGTTCGCCGGCGCCTTTCCCTACGAATTGTCGGGCGGCATGCGTCAGCGCGTCGGCATCGCACGGGCGCTTGCGACCAATCCCGACATCCTGCTGATGGACGAACCGTTCGGCGCGCTCGACAGCCTGACGCGCGAGCAGATGCAGGAATTGTTGGTTTCCGTCTGGAACAAGACGGCGAAGAAAGTTTTCTTCATCACCCATTCGATCGAAGAGGCCCTGTTCCTCGGCACGCAGGTGCTCGTCATGTCGCCTCGGCCCGGGCGCGTCGTCGCCCGCTTCGACCTCGACTTCGTCACACGCTTTGCCGAAACAGGAGATGCCCGCTCGATCAAGGCCTCGCCAGAATTTGCCGAGCTGCGCGAGCAGATACGCGCCATTCTCCACAGCACCGAAGATTTGAGGAGCGTCGCATGAGCGATATAACACAGGCTCCGCCTATTGCGGCTCACACCGAGGATCGCCAGGTCAAGCTGGTAAAAATGGCCGGCTTCGGCGCAGGCGAGAAATCGACGGTGGCCATCAGCGTCGCCACGGCCCTCGCCATATTGCTGCTGTGGTGGTTCGTCGCCGCGCTTGGCGTCGTTCCGCACCTGTTTCTGCCGCGCCCGGACGAGGTGCTGACGCAGATCGGCGTCATCTATCATGACGGTTATGCCGGGGCATCGCTCTTCGAGCATGTCTCTGCGAGCCTGTTCCGCATCGTGGTCGCCGCCCTCATCGCGATCTCCGCGGGCATTCCGCTCGGCTTGCTCATGGGGCTTAACCGCTGGGCAAAAGGCGTGCTCGACGCGCCGATCGAATTCTACTGGCCGCTTCCGCCCCTTTCCTACCTGCCGCTGATGATCATCTGGCTCGGCATCGGAGAGACGTCGAAGATCACGCTCCTGGTGCTTGCGATGTTTGCGCCGATCTGCCTCTCGGCTCAGGCCGGCGTTCGTTCGTTGCCGATCGAGCGCGTCAATGCCGCCCGTTCGCTCGGAGCAAGCCGGCTGCAGCTCTTCCTGGATATCGTCCTGCCCTCGGCCCTGCCGGAGATTCTCACAGGCATCCGCATCGCGCTCGGTGTCGGCTGGAGCACGCTGGTTGCGGCCGAACTGATCGCCTCCACCCGCGGGATCGGCTTCATGATCATGTCGGCTTCGCAGTTCCTGGCAACGGACGTCGTCTTTGTCGGCATCGCCATCATCGCGATCTGCGCCTTCACCTTTTCCGCCGCCGTCCGCTTCCTCGAGACCTTCCTTGTTCCGTGGAAAGGCAAGCTCTGACCGAATGGCAGGCAGCAGGCAGCCATATCAATGATTGCCTGCTGCCCCGGTCCGCCCATGTATGGCGACAAGTTCGTCGGCGACCAGCTTCTGAAGCCGCCATAGATTGCGGTCCCGGATGCCGCGCTCCTCCAGGTGCTTCACCGTCAGATATAGATATTCGGCGCAGGAGCCCATATGTCCGCAGGCCCTGGCAAGCACACGCGCCACGGTCTCCAGCGGCAATTTGCGCGAAACACGCTCGCCTTTCGGGCCGGCCCAGAAGACCAGCGCACGCACGAGCCCATCTGCGGTCGCGACCGGAATCCAGCGAACCGTCGCAGCGTCCTCGATCGAGCCGACCTCACGGCGGATCAGCCGCCGAAGCTGGCCAAGGCGATCCTCATCGGCGAGCCGGAAAAGGATACCGTTGCAAAGTCCACCCCGGTCGAGAGCCATCATCAGGCCCGGCTGGGACTGCGTCCCCCGCCAGCGGGTCATCTTCAGGCAGAAGGACCGATGCCATCCCCTCGCCGCACCCTGCTGCCATTCGATGGCATCGAAATCCGGCTTCCAAATCAGTGATCCATAGGCGAAAACCCAAACCGGTCCCGCGCCGGATTCGAGAAGCAGCCTCATGGCGAGCGTCTCCAGCTCCGCTTCGGTGAGCGGGGTCCGATGCGGCTCCGGACCTGGGTCGGCCTCCGGGCGCAGGCTCAGCGATACGAGCGCATCGGTGAGCGCCATTCCTCTCCCGCCGAACATGCGGGCCTCGCTTGGCTGGATCACCGCCTGCTTGCGCTCCCGGATCGCAGTCACGTTCAATGCACCGTAAACTTGGCCGCATCCGCCCGGCGCCGCTCCAGGCTGCGGATCAGCATCGCGGCCTCCCTGACGATCGCCGAAAACGTCGCGTCGTCTGCATCGGCGATCCGTCCCGTCATATCGCGGATGATCGTCGTCAAATGGATGATCGAATGGCGGTTCTGCGCATCTTCCGGTCCGAGTTGGCTGTCGGCCATCGCAAGCAGCGCCTGAACCAAATGATTGATGGTCTGGCGGCGCCTGCTTCGCGGGTCGGCATTCGGGTCTTCGGTGAGCCGCAGGAGATCGGCGACGATGTCGGACATTGCGCTTCCACTCACATCGAAAAAGCCGGCAGCATGGAAACGGCGCGCTTTCGAGCACCCGAGCGCGTCTTCAAGGCTTCCAGCAGCCGGTAGCCGTTGCGCCAGCGTCCGAAACCGCTGGCGATATTGATGTGTCCGGCAAGCCCGATATTCCGGGTCTCGGCGTTCCACAGCCGACCGAACAGGGCCAGGCGGTCGACGGTCATATAGGCGTCGTTCATGCTGCCGACGACGATGCTCGGAAAAGGCAGAGGCGCCGTCGGCATATCGCCGAAGGAGATTTGTCCAGGATGCAGGACTTCGGTAACGGGCAGGTCGCATGGTGCGACGAGCAAAGCTCCCTTCACGCGGCGCGCAACGCTCCGGCCGGCGAGCCTGGCGGCTAGAAGGCATCCGAGACTATGGGCGACCAGATAGGCCTCACCGGCCTCTTCGAGCGCGCTTTCCAGCCGAAACAACCACTTGTCGACGTGCGGATGATCCCAGTCGTCCTGGATGACGCAACGACTGTCCGGGTGATCCTGCAGCCAGTGCCGCTGCCAGTGTCCTTCTGCCGAGCCGAACAGACCGGGAAGGATAAGTACTTCGTTCATCGGATCAACCCGATCACCAGAGCGAACAGGAATATGAAGGAGCCCGTGGTCGTGCAGATTCCAGCGGCATTCCGGAATTGCGACATGATGCTGCCCGCTGCTCTTTTCGCACGATGCCGAGAGAGGCCGGGTTCAACGACGATAGCCATCACGTCACCTCCTCAATACCAAAGGCCGGGCGTCGCGCCCCAATAATGAAGTTCGTATTCGCGGGCAGACCAGTCCCGCTCTTCGCCGCGACGGAGCAATTCGTTTGCGGGCTTGCGCCCAGCCGCCGGCTTTAGATCATGAAAGCGGTCGACCGCGAGCTTCAGCCAGGATTGGAAATCAAGCTTCATGCGAATCTCCTGTCCGGAACCGATTTTCTTCGGCTAAAGCGCGTCACACAAAATTGAGTCGTGCGGCGCGCCTCAGGTCTTTGTTCGATGCGGGTCGTTCAAGACCGCGACCCACCTTTGGGTAACCTGCATCAGGAAATCAGCGAATGACGTCGCGCATTGGCAAGAAGATCGCCAAGCGATGCGGTCGGTCCGTAGAGCATCAGCAGTCGGTTCTCTTCCCGCTTGGCGAGGCGATATCGCCGTGCGAATTCAAAGACGCTCCACATCTGCTCGCCCGCCCCGGGCTTTTCAGCATCGTCGGCGGATACCTTCTGAAACCTGACCATGACGACGATCCTATTCGGCCGCCGCCAGCGCCGGCTTCACCTCAGGGAAGAAAGCAGCCAGTTCCCCGACCACCTCGCCGATCCGGTTCGAAAGCGCGTCCGAGGAGACCGCATAGTCGGTAAAATCGCGGTCGGAGGCGTAGACGGCCGTCGGCAACGTATGGGCCATGAAAAACCCGAAGAGCGGCCGAAGCTGATGCTCGACCATCAGCGCATGCCGGTCGCCGCCGCCGGTCGCCGTGATGATGATCGGCTTTGCCCGCAGTTCATGCGGGTCGATCAGATCGATGAGGTGTTTGAAATGGCCGGGATAGGAACCCTTGTAGGTCGGCGAACCGACGATCAAGGCATCCGCCTGCACGATCTCGTCGATGACATGCTTGGCCTGCTCGTCAAGGTCCTTGCGCCACAAGGCGCTGCCGAGCGACGGGCCGACATCATGCAGATCATAGGTCCTGCTCGTAAAGCCGTATCGATCGGTCGCAAGTTCGGCGACATGCCGGACCAGAGCCAGTGTCTTGGAAGGCCGATTGAAGCTGCCAGCAATGCCGACGAGTTTGAAACCTGACATTGTTTTTCCTCTCTTAAGATTGGTCAATTATTGTCTACAAAATTGATAGATAAAAGGAACGAGCGTTCCTCGTTGCTCTTATCGTTGAAAAAAACATCCGCCACCGATCCGGCACGCATAAGATGCATCACGACATCATCCGGAATCAGCGATCTCTGGAGGCGCACTCGGGCCAAAGACCGCAGCGATGGGAACAGGGCTGTGAAGACCTCTGAAAACGGGACGCCTATTACGACGAACCTGGCAAGAGGCTCTGCGAACGCCGCCATAAATGGCTTTGCCGCAAGATCGAATATTATTGGTATAAGATTTCCGGTTGAGCCTGACGATTGGACGAGACGTCCTGCCCCTCCTGCCAGAAAAACTATAGCTTTCTTATAGATTTTAGCGGGAGCTTTCCATGCCAGTGCAGACGGCTGATGTCATCGATTTCCAGGCCTACCGGCAGTCGCGCAGTAAACATGCTGATGCGATGAAGCCATTCGCTCCGGTATCCTTTGCGATGCAGCCGGTCCTCATGTGGGTCCCGTATTGGGGTTTCGTCCCGGTCATGGCCATGGGCATTGCAGGACATGGCGCCTGATCAAGTGCTTCTTTCCGGCGGCGAAGCGAGAGAGACTGCCGACGAGATCACGGCCCAGACAGGACAGAACCTGCGGCGCATTCGCACTCGGCGTGGCTATTCTCTCGACAGGCTGGCAAAGATCGCCGGTGTCAGCCGCGCGATGCTCGGCCAGATCGAGACCGGCAAGAGCAGCCCGACCTTAACCATCCTCTCGAAGATCGCGCTTGCACTCGGCATTCCCTGCGCCGCTCTGATCGCCGAACGCGGCGAAACCCCGATCGTTGCCGTGCCGCGGGCAAAATCGAAGATCCTCGCCTCTTCCGACGGGCGCTTTCAGACGCGGGCTCTTTTCCCCTTCGAAGGAGAGAGGAAGGTGGAGTTCTACGAGCTAAGGATCGCTCCGCACCACACCGAAAACGCCGACGCCCATCAGCATGGAACGGTCGAAAATCTGGTCGTCGCGCAAGGCACCGTCGAAATCATTGCCGGCAGACAGGCGCCGCATATCCTCGGTGAAGGCGACGCCGTCATTTTCGATGCTGATGTGCCTCACCTCTACCGAAACATGACCGGAACAGAGGCGATTCTCTACCTGGTGACGACCTATCTCGAAGACGTTCGCGTCTGACGCAAAAAGCCCCCGTCTCCGAAGGCTTTCGGTCATTTCTTTGGGCGCCCCGCATCTTGCAGGTGCGCTGGAGGCGAATGGCTCAGGCCGCCATCATGCAGCACATCATCATGCCGCCGCAATTCATCATCACGGGCATGCCGCCCGACATCATGGACATCATGCGCTTGCAGCATTCCATGAACATGTCCTTGTCCATGCCTTCCATCGGCTTCATTTCGCAGACCATGCCTTCTGCCGTCATGGCGCACTTCATCGAGCCCATCATCATCATCATCGGCATCATCGCGCCATTCATCATAGGCATCATGGGCATGCCCGACATCATCGGCATCATGCCACCCATCATCGGGTTCATCATGGCGGGCATCATGTTGTTCATCATCGGCATCATGTTCATGGCGGGGTTCATCGTCTCTCTCCGGTAAATAGCGGCGTTTCGCGTTTCGATGAAGCGGGAGATAAAAGAACCATTTGCAGTAAACAATATAAAAAATTCTTCCTTTATCTTTTCCTCCAATAGAATGGAACGGTTGCGGTAGGACTGCGCAAACATAGACAATATAACAGAATTCTGTCCGTTATACTTGCCCCACGGCGCGGCAGGCGCTTCGCCCTTCCCGGCAGCTCACGGTCAAGCGCGCGTGCCATGACGAGCGCGCCCTCGCTGCACCGGGAGCGCGGCTCTATGAATGACGGGGGTGCGTCGGATCGTCGTGCGGCTTCAGGAGGAAGCGACGGGCAATGTCCCAATAGCCGTCATAGACAAGGCCGCCATTGGAGCGAACAAGCGTTTCGCGATTGTGGCGATAGATCTTGGGAAGGCGATACCAGGAAATGCCGGGCCGGCGATGATGGAGGACGTGCAGATTGTTAAAGAGGAACAGCAAGCCGAAGAGGTGGCTGTTTTCGACGATGGCGGTGCGTTCCTCATGGCTTTCGGCATATCTGTGCTCGGCATAGGATCTGAGCCGCGTCATCGCCGCCCCGACATAGACGAAACCGAGATAAAGCCAGACCGGCACGCCGCAGAGGACCGTCGCCCAGAGAAGTACGGCGGCGACGCCGGCACCGTGCACCGCCCATATCCGCCGCCTTCCCGGTTCGTTCGCCCATATCAGCCGCCATTCCTGCCCAAGGAAACTCACCAGCATCACCGCAGGGCCGATGGTCAAACGGCCGAACAGGGTAGTGTTCCACCGCGCCAGCAGCCTGCCGGCCGCGCCGAGCTGTTGCCAGGCGGCCTTGGTGAAATAGGACGATTCAGGATCCTCGATCGGATCGGTCAGATATTCGTCGCGATGATGCTCCAGATGGCTTTCCCTGTAGATCGGGTACGGCAGCCAGAGCGACAGCGGTATCGATCCGATCGCGTCGTTTATCCATCGCTTTCGGGTCGGATGGCCGTGGATAACCTCGTGCTGGAGGGAACCATGCCAGGCAATCAGCCAGCCGCCCGCGAAGACGGCCACGATCGCCGGCAATGATTGCCACCACCAGGTGAGCGCAAGAAATCCGCCATGGATGACGAGCGCGAGAATGACGGTCGGCCATTCCGTCGAACGCGGAATGGCTCCGGCCGCCTGTGAAATCCTGTCGGGCATGCGTGCGATTTTCCCCATCAACCACGCCAATCTAGCGAAGGCCATCAACAGCAGGGAACAAAGACCATCTATTTTATAGACTTCTCTGAAAAAATCCGTCTCTAAGGCCTGTCGCCGCGGAGATGACGTTCGAGAAAAGGAAGATTGTCCTGCCCCCAATAGAGTTCGCCGTCATGGACGTAGGTTGGGAAGCCGAAGACGCCGCTGTCGCGCGCATGCACGCGGTCGGCCGACCATTTGTTCTGAACATCGTCGTCAGCCTGGCGTCTGAGCAGCACGGCGCCATTGAAACCGGCGGCGTTAACGATCGACTCGCGCACATCCGCCTTGCCTATATCCTTCGCCTCGCTCCAGAAGGCATGCTGAAGAGCACGGACCAGGCCGATCCAGTCCTGCCCGTCGAGATAGGCCGCGATCACGAAGAGGGACGCCGGTGTTGGGTCGCTGAGCTCGGGGCGATGCTCAAGGAACAATTCCTTGCCGCGCACGCGGGCCCAGCGTTTGAGATCCCGAGTCCAGTAAGCGCGGCGGATTTCTGGGCGGTTGCGGGAAAAGATGCCGCCGTTTTCCTCGACCACCGTCGTCAAATAGGGAGTGATGAGGACGTCGTTCTGCGCCGCCAGCTCGGTAAAGGCGTCGAAACCGATGTATGACCAGGGCGAGCCGATGGAAAAGAAGTATTCTACCGTTTTGGTCACTGATGAATGTTCCTCGTAGAGTGATTGTTCAGCCATCGAATGGCGCAGATCATCGGTTTGGCGAGATTTAGGAAGCGGCGCGAATTCCGGCTTGCGCTTTCCATCCGAGCTCGGGTGCGATCGTTGTCACAAAATCGTGGAGGATCTGGCGATATTGCTCATGCTCGAACTCGTAAGGGAGTTCCAGCCTCAGTTCGCTGACCTCGGGCAGGATCGGATCGGAAAATAGCCGCTCCAATATCTCCTCCGACGTGCCGACGATATCCCGGGCGAACAAGGTGCGCCGGTCGCCTTGCGGCGAGAGCGTGCGCTCGTGACGGCCATCGGCATAATCGCGGTAACGACGGCGCGTTGCCGCGTCGGCGCTGTCGAAAGGCACGATGACGCGGCCGAGAGCGACGCGGCGCTCAGTTCCGGTGGCGTGATAGGTTTCTATGAGCCTGGATTGGGCGACGAAGAAATCGTCGGTCCCCTCCCCCGTTATGACGTTGCCGGTCAACAGGTTGAAGCCATTGCGGCCGGCCCATTCGGCCGAGCGCTGCGACCCGCCGCCATACCAGATGCGGTCGATCAAACCTTTGGCAAAAGGCTGCAGGCGCGGCCGCTGCGGGCCAAAGGGCGTCTTGATGAAGGTTTCATCATCTCCGAGATAGACGCCGCGCAGATTATCGGCAAAGCGCAGAACGCGATCATGCGAGAAATCGTACCGCGTCCAGTCGCCGTCGAAGGCGAGCGGGCCGATCAGTTCGGCATGCAGCGGCCGGCCGGCACTGACGCCGATGTTCAGCCGTCCGCGTGAGAGGACATCGACCGTCGCAAGATCTTCGGCCAGCCGATACGGGCTTTCATAGCCGATCGGAATGACCGCGGTCCCGAGCTCGATCCGGCTGGTGCGCTGTGTGGCCGCCGCCAGAAATGCGCTGGCGGACGAGATCCCCGGCTCCAGATGCCGCTGACGGACCCAGGCGCTGTCGAAGCCCAGCTCCTCGCCATACTGCAGTTGCTGAAGCGTCTGCTCCAATCCCGACAAGGGATCATCGTCGGGATAATTGCCGGGGGTGAGGAAGCCGATATGGCTGATCGATATATCGCGGCCGCTCATGTCATGCCTTCCTGTTCAATATTTCGGCAGGCCGGGCGGATTGGTCTCGGATGCGGGCAAGGCTTCCTCGGAAAGATGCCAGTGTTCGAGTATCCGTTTGTACGTTCCGTCCTGGATCAGGCCATTGGTGGCGATGGTCAGCGCATCGGCGAGCCCGCTTCCCTTGCGGGTGGCGATGGCGACATCAGAACGATCCGGCCAGCCTGCGCTCAGCGTGCCGACGCGCTTGATGTTCTTGTCGCGCGCGGCAATGAAGACGAGCTGGGCATGCGGCTGAACGATAACATCGGCCCGGCCGGAACGAAGCGCAAGCAGGCTCGCCGCCTCATCGTCGTAATATTGCAGCTCGATCGGCTTCAGGCCGGCGGCGACGTCCTCTTCGCTCCACTTCACCAGGATTCGCTCCTGGTTGGTGCCGGCGCCGACGATGATCCTGAGGCCCGCTGCATCCTTCGGTTCCTTGATCGAGGTGATGGGACTATCGGATTTCACGAAGAAACCGTGCAGGCCCTGGCGGTAGGTGGAGAAATCAAACTTCTCCTTCCGCTGCTCGGTCACACCGACATTGGAGATGACGGCATCATATTTGCCCGAGGTAAGCCCGAGCGGCCAGTCGATCCAGGCGACCGGCACGATCTCCAGCGTCAGGCCGAGGCTATCGGCGATGGCACAGGCATAGTCGGGATCGGCCCCGACCACGGTCTTGGCGTCGGTGGCATAGGTGGCAAGCGGCGGACCGCCGGGGCTCACGGCGATGGTAAACTTGCCTGACGTGACGAATTTGAATTCCCTTGGGATCGCGGCGATGGCCGCATCGTTCCTGGCGGCATGGAGCCGGCCGGGCTGCTGCGGGCTAAGATCGAAATCCTCGGCAGCCTGGGCTGCGCCGAAGAAAAAGGCCGACGCCATCGCGGCTATCAGCAGGGTCCGGAACGCCGGAATGACCATCATCGTCTTCAATCTCCAAAATGTCGGGCGGGGTATGGCCGGCGGCACTGCCGCCGGCCCAACGGAACCTGTCAGGAGCCGCTCTTCGGCAGGCCGGGCGGGTTGGTCTGGGCCTTGTCGATCGCCTCGGGACCGAGATTCCAGGTATCGAGGATCTTCTTATAGGCGCCGCTGGCGATCAGGTCGTTGACGACATCGGTGACCGGCGCGGCAAGCCCGCTGCCCTTGCGCGTGGTGACGGCAATCTCGGCGGTGATCGGCCAACCGCCGCTGACCGTGCCGACGAGTTTGGTCTTGCCGTTGATGCCAGCCGCATAGGCCTGGGTCGCGTTGACGCTGAAGACGGCGTCGGCCCTGCCGGACTGGACGGCGAGATCCTTGACCGCGTCGTCGTCGTAATATTGCACCTCGATCGGCTTCAGGCCGGCCGCGACATTCCGCCGATCCCACTCCAGAAGGATCTTCTCCTGGTTGGTGCCAGCATCGGTGATGACCTTCAGCCCCGCAATATCCTTCGGCTCCTTGATCGAAGTGATCGGGTTATCGGCCCTGACGTAGAAACCGAGCTCATCCTTGCGATAGGTCGAGAAATCGAACTTTTCCTTGCGCTCTTCCGTGACCGTCACGTTCGATATCACCGCGTCGAACTTGCCGGAGGTGAGCCCGAGCGGCCAATCCGCCCATGCGACGGACACGAGATTGAGCTTCAAGCCCAGACTGTCGGCGATCGCCTGCGCGAGATCGACGTCATAGCCGATGACGGTCTTGGAATCGGAGGCATAGTCGTGCAGCGGCAGATTGCCGCTCGTGCTAATGCCGACGGTGAAGACGCCGTTTTCGACAAACTTGAAGTCCTTGATTTCGGCAATGCGCTTCTCGTTCTTTTCCACCCGCAGCCGGTTCGGCTGTTCGGGGCTGAGATCGAACTTCTGCTGCGCCTGAGCGGAGCCGAAACCGATCGCACCAATGGTGACGGCTCCTGCAATCAAAAGCTTCACTCTATCTGTAAATGTCATGCCCCTTCTCCGTTTCATCTTAAGATTGTATTTGTTGTCATTCGACCAGAGCAGCCCGTCGCGGCCCGGCCTTCACCAGCGCTGTCGGCGCTAGAGAACCTTGGCGAGGAACTCGCGTGTGCGGGGATGCTCGGCCTGCGTGAAAATCCGGGCCGGCGGGCCGGCCTCAAGAATACGGCCGCTTTCCATGAAGACGACGGTGTCGGCGACCTCGCGGGCAAAACCGATTTCATGGGTGACGATGACGAGCGTCGTGCCGGTGCGGGCGAGCTCCTTGATGACGTCGAGCACTTCCCCGACCAGTTCGGGATCGAGTGCGGACGTCGGCTCGTCGAACAGCAGCACCTTGGGGCGGAGCGCCAGTGCCCGGGCGATCGCCACGCGCTGCTGCTGGCCGCCGGAAAGTTGGCGCGGATAGGCGTTGATCTTGTCGCTGAGGCCGACACGGGCGAGAAGCTCCTGCGCCAGCTGCACGGCTTCTTCACGGCCGATGCCGCGGACCTGGATCGGCGCCTCGATCAAGTTTTCGAGCACGGTCAGATGCGGGAAGAGGTTGAAGCTCTGGAAGACCATGCCGATATCGGCACGGCGCTTGAGGATATCCTTTTCCTTGAGCTCATAGAGCGTATCGCCTTTCCTGCTGTAGCCGACGAAATCGCCGTCGACCGAGATGAAGCCCTCGTCGACACGCTCCAGGTGGTTGATGGAGCGCAGCAGGGTCGACTTTCCCGAACCGGAAGGACCCAGGATGGCGGTCACGCTGCCGGCCGCCAGGTTGAGCTCGACGTCGTCGAGCACCTTCAATGGACCGAAGCTTTTGGAGATACCGTGGATGCGCACCGCACCGCCTGTCCGCAGTGCCGTCGCGTCATGAAAACCGAGATTGCGAGTCGTCTCGGTCGTGTTGTCAAGGGCCGGCAACGGTCGGCGGAAGCGCTCCAGGAACGCCTCGAAGGGCAGCGGCGTCGGATTGCGCACGGCGCCCTTGGAGAAATAGCGCTCGATATAGTGCTGGGCGACCGAGAGCACGGTCATGATGATCAAATACCAGACGGTTGCGACCATCAGCAGCGGGATGACTTCGAGATTGCGGCGGTAGATCACCTGGACGGTGTAAAAGAGCTCGGGCAGCGCCAGCACATAGACCATGGAGGTGCTTTTCGCCAAACCTATGAGCTCGTTGAAGCCGGTCGGCAGGATGGAGCGCATGGCTTGCGGCAGCACGATGCGGAAGGCCTGGCGGCGGCGCGGCAGACCAAGCGCGGCGGCGGCTTCCAGCTGCCCTTGGTCCACCGACAAAATGCCGCCTCGAACGATCTCGGCGAAGAAGGCCGACTGGTTGAGCGTGAGGCCGAGATAAGCGGCAGCAAAGGGCGTCAGCAATTGTACGGTGGGATAGTCGAACAGCAGCGTGTCGGTGAAGGGAACGCCGATCCTGATCGTTTCGTAGAGATAGCCGAGATTGTTCAATATCAACAGCAGCACGATCACAGGAATCGAGCGCAGCAGCCAGATGTAGCCCCAGGAAAGGCCTGACAGCAGCGGCGACTTTGAAACGCGGGCGAGCGCCAGAGCCGTTCCGAGGATGGAACCCGAAACGGCGGCGAGCGCAGTCAGGAGCAGCGTCCTGCCAAGACCGACGAGCACGGGTTCGGCGAAAAACCATTCGGCAAAGACGCCCCAACCCCAGCGTGGATTGGTGAAGGTGGAATAGAGCACCGCGACGATGACGATGGCGGCGAATATCGTGCCGGCCAACCGCTCGGGATGGCGGGCCGGGACGATGCGGTAACGGGAAGTGTCCTGCCTGGGTTCTGCCGTCCTGCTGCCGGGCTCAAGGCCCGCAAAATCCGTCGTCAGTGCCATTCTCATTTCCCTTTTATGATTGTCTGACTTGCCGTTTCAGAGATTTCAGCCGGCCACTTTCAGGCGCGGTTCGCTTTCGAAAGCCGGCACGGCGAGATGGGTGATGTCCTTCTCGAAGGGCAGGCTCTTGTAGATCTCGGGATCGACTGCCGTGTCGAAGAGCGCGGTGTAGCCATAGTTCAGATAAAGTCCGACGGCCTCTGGCTGGCGGAAACCAGTCGTCAGATAGATCCTGCTATAACCTTGGCGGGCGGCCTGCAGCTCCAGCTCCACCAGAACCTTGCGAGCGAGTCCCTGGCGGCGCAGATCCGAACGTGTCCAGATGCGTTTGAACTCGGCCGTGCGATCGTCGTAATGCTTGAAGGCGCCGCCGCCGACGGTTTCGCCGTTGCGGATCAACAGCAGGAAGTTTCCGTGGGGCGGCGCAAAGGCTTCAGGAGGATACCGGTTCAATTCGGCTGCGGCGCCTTCGGCATTGAAATAGGTGCCGTAGCGGCTGTCATATTCGTGGATCAACTCATCGATCAGCGGCTTGGCGCGCAGATCAAGAGGGCTCGTATAGAGAAACGTATCGCTCATATCGTTCATCACCCGTTGTCTTCAGTGAGGAAGGTTTCTGCGAGCCGGACCCAGTAGCGGGCGGCGGGCGCAATGATCGCGTCGTTGAAATCGTAGTGGGCGCTGTGGAGAGGAGCGCTGTCGCCATTACCGACGAAGAGGTAGCTGCCGGGATTGGCCTGCAGCATGAAGGCGAAATCCTCGCTCGCGGTTCTCGGCCGGAAATCCTTCTCGATCGCAGCAAGGCCGAGAGCGTCATAGGCGACGTCGCGAGCAAATGCCGTCTCCTTGGCATGGTTGACCAGCGCCGGAAAGCCGAGCCGATAATTCACGTCCGCTTCCGCGCCGAAGCTTTCGGCCTGGGCCCGGGCAAGGGCTGGAATGCGCTCCTGCAACAGCTGGCGAACCGTCTCGCTGAAGGCCCGCATAGTGAGTTTCATCTCCACGCTTTCCGGGATCACGTTCGAGGCGGAGCCCGCATGGATTGAACCGACGGTGGCGACCGCCATGTCCTGCGGATCGACATTGCGCGAGACGACGCTCTGCAGCGCAGTGATGAAGGAGGCCGATACCAGCACCGGATCGACAGCGCGGTGAGGTTCAGCGCCGTGGCCGCCCTTGCCGACGATCCTGATCACCGCCTGGTCGACAGACGCCATGGCGGGGCCCGTGACGAAGCCGAACTGACCCGTTGGGACACCCGGCCAGTTGTGCAGCCCGAAGACCGCATCGACGGGAAATTTTTCGAACAGCCCTTCCGAAATCATCTTGCGGGCGCCCGCGCCGATCTCCTCGGCCGGCTGGAAGATCAGCCTGAGCGTGCCGCTGAAATTGCCGCTTTCAGCGAGATAGCGGGCGGCGGCAAGCAGGATCGAAGTATGCCCGTCATGGCCGCAGGCATGCATGACGCCGGGATTGCTGCTGGCATAGGCAAGGTCGGTGGCCTCCTCGATCGGCAGTGCATCCATATCGGCCCGAATGCCGACCTGCTTCTTGCCTTCGCCACGTCTGAGGGTGGCGACGATGCCGGTACCGGCAATGCCCGTCGCCACCTCGTAGCCCCAGGAGGAAAGGCGGGAAGCCACGAGCTTGCTGGTCCTCAGTTCCTGGAACGCAAGCTCGGGATATTGGTGCAGATCATGGCGTAGCGCGATGATCTCATCGAGATAGCGGGCGATGCCCTTCTCGACCGGATCATTGCTGCGCGGGTTCTGAGCGATGACATTCATGGCGGGTTCGCCGGCGCCTCAGGCGCCGACTGCCTTTCCGCGTTCGAACTCCCCCGCCGCGGTCGCATAGCGGCTTTCACGGAAGGGTAGGCCCAGATGGTCGCGCAGCGTCGCGCCCCTGAGGACAGGATCGAAATAGCCGCGCTCGGTGAGGATCGGCAGGACGTATCTGGCAAAATCGTCGAAGCCCTCGGCAATGACGGGAAAGCCCAGGATGAAGCCGTCAGCGGCGCCATGATCCACCCAGCGGATGATCTCTTCTGCGATATGCTCGGCGGTGCCGATGAAGGCGGTGCGCGGCGTCGCTACATCGAGCGCGACCTGGCGGAGCGTCAGCCCCTTTTCCCGCGCCGTCCTTTTGATACGATCGGTGGTAGCGCGGAAATTGTTCCTGCCGATATCGCCGAGTTCGGGGAACTCTTCGTCGAGCGGATAGACGCTGAAATCATGGTGATCGAAGAAGCGGCCGAGATAGAGAAGCGCCTCCTCGATCGTAACGAGGTTGCGGATCGCCTGGTACTTGGCTTCCGCCTCATCAGCGGTCGCGCCGACGATCGGCCCGATGCCCGGATAGACACCGACTTCCGCAGCACTGCGGCCATGTGCAATCACGCTGTCCTTCAGCTGGCGATAGAAGGCCTGGGCCTCTTCAAACGGCCCGCCATTGGTGAAGACGGCATCGGCATGCTTGCCGGCCAGTCTGATGCCGGAATCAGAAGCACCGGCCTGGAAGACGACGGGCTGACCCTGCTTCGAGCGGCCGATGTTGAGCGGCCCCTCGATGCGGAAGAAGCGGCCCTTGTGATTGAGGCGGTGCATCTTCGTCTTGTCGACAAACACGCCGGTCTCGCGATTGCGCACGAAAGCATCGTCGTCCCAGGAATCCCAGAGGCCCTTGATCGCATCGATATAATCCTCGGCGATCTCGTAGCGCAGTTCGTGTTCGGGATGCTCGCGGCTGTAATTGCGCCCCGAGCCCTCCAGCGGCGAAGTCACCGCATTCCACCCTGCCCTGCCCCCGCTGATGAAATCGATCGAGGCGAACTGGCGAGCGATGGTGAAGGGATCGCTGTAGGAGGTCGAGACCGTGCCGACAAGGCCGATCTTCGAGGTCGAAGCCGCCAACGCCGAGAGAATGGCGATCGGCTCGAACCGGTTGAGGAAATGCGGGATCGACTGCTCGTTGATATAGAGTCCGTCGGCGACGAAGGCGAAGGCGATGCCGGCTGCCTCCGCCTTGCGCGCCGTCTCGACGAAGAAGTCGAAATTGACGCTCGCATCGGCCGGGACGCTCGGATGTTTCCAGGCATTCATATGGCCGCCAGGCCCCTGCAGCATAATGCCGAACGTGACGTGTTTTTGAACCATGGGATCGATCCTCCTTGGAACGGTCAGGCGACGAGGGAAAGCCGCTCAGCGGCGAGCAGCTCGATGGAGGCAAGGCGGTCGGCGGTTGAAAGCGCCGGCGTGTCGAGCACGAACTCCTTGACGCCGTAGCGGCGGTGAAGCTCATCCAGCTCCCCGCGGATCTGCTTTGCCGTGCCGTGGAGCACGCTCGGCACCTTCTCCTCGATACGGTAATCGGTGACGCCGGCCTGACGGGCAAATTCGGCCGCCTGCTCTTCACTGCCAACATTGACGGTCTGGCCGTTCGGCAGGAACACCTTGACGATGCGCAGATTGCCGACGCGCTCACGGGCATATTCCTCGCTTTCGGCGGCAAAGGCTGCGAGCGCGAGGATCGGGCGCTTGCCGCCGGATGCCTGCTCATAGGCCTCGAACGTCTTGTTGAGATTGTCAGGATCACCGTTCAGGTGGCCGGCGAAGACGAGTTCCCAGCCCTTCTCGGCTGCGAGTCTCGCGCTCTCGACGCTAGCGCCGAGCAGGAAACGTTCAGGAGCCATCGGCGGTAAAGGGGTCGCCTGCGCGCCGTCGCTATTGGGATCTGCGGCGAGATAGGTATTGAGGTCGGAAAGCTGGCTCGCAAAATCCGGCTTCCTGGACGGATCGACAGCTAGCTGCAGGGCCCGTGTCGATAGCGGAAAGCCCCCCGGCGCCTTGCCGACGCCAAGATCGACGCGACCAGGCGCAAGCGAGGCCAATAGATTGAAGGTCTCGGCAACCTTGTAGGCGCTGTAATGCTGCAGCATGACCCCGCCGGAGCCAACGCGGATCTTCGAGGTCCTAGCAAGAAGATAGGCGATCAGCGCCTCCGGCGCGGAGCTCGCCAGATTAGACATGTTGTGGTGTTCAGCGACCCAGAAACGGTGATAACCAAGTTCCTCGGCGCGGGCTGCAATCTTTACCGTCGCCCTCAGCGCATCGGCAGCCGAAAGGCCCTGTTCGATCGGGCTTTTGTCGAGAAGGCTGAGGACGTAGGTCATGACGCGCCGATCCACTCAATGGTTGCAAAACTTAATCTATAAAATCAGTAGACAACGTTGATTATAAGAAATGACATTCTCTTTCAGAGCCACCGAGTGGAAAAAAGCAGGCGCGCCTGAACGGCCAGGTCGCATGTTCGAGTGACTGGCCGGAACTCTTCCGCTTGACCACTAAATGATCCATATTCTGGTCGAAAGGGAGAACCGCCTGAAGCTGTCAGAACAGGTCAAGCCGATCAGCTACTCAAGGCGCATGCGCCCGAAATCATCAGGACGCTGAAGAACAACCCGCAGCCTGTCGTCATTAACCTTCATGGCGAGGCGAAAGCGATCCTTCAGGATGTCGGTCAGTATGAAGAAACGCAGGAGACCCTGGCGCTCCTGAAGGTGCTGGCGCTCACCAATCGGCAAGTCGAGGAAGGCAAGACGCGCCCCGCTGCGGAATCCTTCGCGCACATTCGCAAGCGTCTGGCCGCCAGCCAGTCCTGACGTCGAGGAACTCCATCGTTTCATCGCCGGTCGCGACGGCACGGAAATGGCGGAACACATCCTGGAAATCGAGAACGCCTGTGCCGATCTCGAAGAATTCCCCGCCCGCGGAAATATCCCAAATGAACTGGTCAGCATCGGTATCTCCGAATACCGGGAACTGCACCATAGACCCTGGCGTACGATCTATCGCATCATCGGCACCGAAGTCGCCGTCTATTGCGTGGTGGACGAACGCCGCGACATGCAGGCCTTCCTCGAGCGAAGACTTATCCGCTGAAATCCAGCACACCGTCCCTCCCCCGTTTCAACAGACTCGCCGGCGTCCACCCGACCGCCTAACACCTATCCAGCCTTTCGGCCGGCTGGCGCATTCGCCCGCAGGAGCGCCATCAGCATCGGACCGATCGCGAACTCTCCCTTTTCGCTTCGCCGCGTCAGGTCGCGAAGATATCCGCCGGCTGAATTGATGTGGCCCCCGCGTTCCAGGATGCATGCCATCACGGTCGCGGCGTTTTCCGCCCCCATCACACTTGCCGCCTCCTCATAGGCTGACGGGCTGACGCCGAGCATTGACCGAACCGTGACGGCGGCGCTCATCAGGTCGCGCCAGTTGCGGATCACGCCACCCGGCCCGTAGGCCAGGATTTCCGGGCAGGCCTGCAGAACCAGGCCAAGCGGGAAGGATTTCAGGCCGCCGGAATCATCGCCGCCGCCCTCCCGTCGACTTTGCCGCTCCTCCTGTCCGATCGGATGGGTCGTTGCATCTCTCCCCCTTTCCAACAACACGGCCCCACGCCCGTGGTCTTGCTCCGGCATTGCGCCCTGCTTCGTTTCGAAGCTTGGTTCAAATTCAGAGGTGGATTCGGGGTTTGAATTCTGTATGTGACGCTCGATATGACAGGCATTGCCGCTTTGTTTCGTCGATTTAATCCGAGTCTCCAACCGGTTAAGGATATCTGCCCGAAGCGCTGTCAATTCATCGAGCAACTGCTCGAGCTGCGCTGTCGTCGGCGACCTCGGCAGGCCTTCGACCAGGTCCCGAAATTCCCGATATAGCCCCTGCCAATCCCCCTGAACGTCCTCCTCGACGGCCGCTTCGATCAGCTTCGCGATATCACGGCGGCAAAGGGTGATGCGTTCGCGCAAGCGCTGGACATGCAGCCGCTCGGCCATCACCTCGGCGGCGAGCTGCTCGATCTCCTCGGCGCGAGCAAGCAGCGGCGCCAGCGAGAAGCCGAAGGCCTCGTTGACCTCCCCTGCCCTGTCCCTGCGGACATAGCGCTTGCCATTAGGACTGTCCTTGCGCAACAGAAGCCCCGCCTCGACAAGTGCGGCAAGATGGCGCCGCACGGTCTGTTCGGCCATGCCATGTGTTCGGAGGGACAGCTGGATATTCGAGGGGAAGACGATCAAGCCGTTTTCCTGGGCCAGTTCGTTCTTCGGATAAAAGCTCAACAAAGCATTGAGCACCGCCAGTGCGCGATCGGTAATGCCGAGCAGCGGCTTTGCTTCGCACAGCGCGCGAAACAGTTTCCATTTATCGACCGACTGATCAGGCTTGATCTCACCTGCCATGACCTGGTTTGCGAGCATTCCAAGCGTCATCGACCGCCGCCCGAAGGGCGTCGTTATACTTCCGGTTTCCATCTCTTCCACCTCAATGAGGCAAAAGAAATCCGCTCGCCTGAACGGCGCCAAAAACTCTTGACAGCGATTCTCGGAAGTGCGATTCTCGGAGGTGTTCAAGACTACGAGGAAAGCTTCCGTGACGGTGACGTTCGGGGGCTTTTTTCTTTTGCGCGTTATCTCCTGTTCAATTGTCAGCTGACAATCAGTCTAACTGCTTCATTTTCCCTCATTTTCGTCTTCGAATTCGGCGGCGAGGCCCGCCAGCCGCCGAGCCAGGAATTCCGAAAATGCCGCCGATTTGACGGTGATGCGAAAGGTTTTTCCCGAGCGGCTCACCGAAGCAAGCGTCCCGCCGCCTTGCGTCCGAAGCGTCTGCTCGACCCGCTGCGGCGCCCCCTTCTCCTCCAGTGCCTTCCAGATGACATCGAAGCGGCTATTGCTCTCCAGTGTGGGGAAAGCAGCGGCAGCGATTGCCGCCTGCGCCTTCTTCCGCCCGCCCGCCTCCCTGAATTTATCGACAAAGGCCAACCAGCGGGGGCGTCCCACCTTCGGCGCCGGTCCGATGGCAAGAATGATCTCCGGATCGATCGTCTGCGCCACCTGCAGCAGCCGTGACGTTTCCGGTTTATCCGTAGCCAGCGCCTGAGCAATCATGTCGCGACTGAAGCCATGTTCATCCATCCGTCGCGCAAACAGCGCCCGTTCGATGAAGCTCAAGTCGACACGCGGGCCGTTCTCCTGACCCTGCGCGAGAATCAGCTGTTCATCCGTGAGCTTGCGCACCACGGCCTTGACGGGAACACCTATCTCCGCGGCTGCACGCAAGCGCCGGTGGCCATAGGCGGCCTGGTAATGCCCAGCCTTTATCGGGTCCGGACGCACAAGGATCGGAACCTGCTGTCCGCTTTCCTGAATCGACTGCCTCAATCGCTCGAACTCAGGATCCTTGTCGACCGGGATGCGGTCGCGGATAAATGACATTTCGACGACAGCCGGATCAATCTCCAGCACTTTGTCGCCAGAGGCGAGGGACTCACGCAGGGCCTTCGCGGCCGCTGCTTCCTCACCCAGCCGACCAAGCGACAGGTTCATCGCCTTGACCGCGCCCGATGGCCGATGCGGCGGCGGCGCGCTTGGCGCCTCCGGTCGTGCCGGCTCGACGGCGCCGACCATGCTCTTCAGGATATCGCGACCTTTGGGGCTCATGTCCTGCTCCATGCACTGCGGATGAGTTGCTCGACCTCGGCATTGACGCTGTCGACGGATTCGACGCCGCGGTCATAGGTCTGGCGATGCATCGTCTCGCGGCCCGCCTCGTAGATCGTCTGCTTGGACAGGCCTGCATCCGAAACCGCCGTTGACTTGACCATCATCGAGGTCAATACGCGCTCGCCGAACAGACTGCGCAGGAAGGCGACAATCTGCGCCTGCGGACCGTCATTGGACTCATAACGGGTGATCAGGTAGCGCATCCAGTCATATTCGAGATTGCCGCCTGCCTGCTTGACGACGGCCAGAAGATCGGAGGTCATCGTCAGGAACTGGTTCATCGACGCCACGTCGAGCATCTGTGGATGCACGGTGATCAGCACGGCAGTCGCAGCGCAGAGAGCAGACAGCGTCAGAAAACCGAGGGTAGGGGGGCAATCGATGATGACGACGTCGTAGCTTTGCTCCAGCGAATGCAGCGCATTGCCGACCCGCATGAAGAACATGTCCTTGTCGTCGCGATTGCTGTCGGCCAGCGCCCTCGGGGTATCGTGCTCGAACTCGTGCAGTTCGAGATTACCCGGAATGAGATCGAGACCGGGGAAATAGGTCTGGCGGACGATGTCGGCCACGTCGCGGCGCGTCTCGTCATATTTGATAGCGCCGTAGAGTGTCTCGTTTTCACCGACATCGAACTCCGGCTGATATCCGAGCATCGCCGACATCGACGCCTGCGGGTCGAGGTCGACGGCGAGCACACGATAGCCGCGCAGTGCCAGGAACTGCGCCAGATGGATTGACGTTGTCGTCTTGCCGGATCCGCCTTTAAAATTGGTGACGGCGATGACCTGGAGATGGTCGCCTGGCCGGCGCGTCGGCAGATAGGAGGGTTTGGTGCGCCCCAGATGCTGGCGCATCGCATGGATTTCTTCGAGCGAGAAGACGCGGCGGCCGGCCGCCGTCTTTTCGGGATTGATGCTTTCCATCTGGGCCGTGAGGTGGCGAACATAGCTGTCGGTGACGCCGAGCAGCTTGGCGGCCTCTGTGCTGCTGAACCGTCGCAGCGATTTGCGGGCATCGGGTGAAAATAACCGCTCGAACAGCACCTGGAGCTGGCTGCTGAGCATCGTCGAGTCTTGCGCAATCGTCTCGTCGATCGAGACTTGACTCGCTCTTCTGGCTTTCTCAACAATCGCGGCGTTGGTCGGCATTCACGCAAATCCTGATAAATCGGGCAATTTTGCGCAAAAAGATCGTGAGTCTGGCGATTCCGTCAAGCGATTTCTTGGTTAGCGAAGGTATAACAAACTGGATTCGTCAACAAATTATGTGGAATTCCGGAATCTTAGCGCGATTGTCAGCTGACAATGGCGGCGACACCGCATGGGCCGAAGCCACCGACCCTATCGCTAAGACTTCTCGACCGCCGTCGAAGCCATCGCCGACTCACCTGGAGTAACCGCCGCCGCTTGGTACAGAGCGGATCAGGCAGATGGCGTTCTTATTTATAGGCAGACGGACGGCAAAGGCTCTCGACCTCCAACCTGCGGACGGGCTCGTCGTCGGAAGACTTGCCATTTGCATCTTTGGATTCGGGATCGCGGCGTGACGGGACAAGGCCGAGCATTTGTTCGAGACGGCCTGCATTGATCGGTGCGCTTATTCCCTTGAAGTTCATCTTATATCTTTCGTCTGCATATGAGCTTGCGTGACGTGGAGATAAGCGCAATTTGAATGCGCGGAGAACCGCCCGCCGATGTTATCACCATCTTTTGCAGTTGTGAGGCAGAAAAGGGCAGGGGGCTAAACCAGGCATTACTCCCGAGATACGCTTGCGACAACGACGATGCGCGGCATGCTCGACAGACGCGCCGAACCGGGTTCTATTCGGGCCATACGCATTGCCAAGAGTCGCGACTTGCGTCCGCGATTGAGTTGCGCCGCCGCTGCTGAGCGCGGCAGTGTGATGCCTGCACGACATCTACTACGAGTGAGCCAGCCGAATGTCGGCGCGATGAACCAATCAACCGAGTTCCGCAGTCAGCTGCAGATAGGAACAGCTGGCGTGACGGACATTAAGCGCAATGAATGTGAGGTTTGCCCTGCGCTATGCGAATCACATCGGTGCGGCTATCATCGGGTTCAAGGCCGCACGTGACCCGTCTCTGCTGAAACCGGCACTCTTCCTAGCGGAACTTATACGCGCCTTTGCTTCCGTCTACCAAATTCTTCATTGTTTACCCGTTGTTTACCATAAGGCGACGCGGCGTCGGCCGATGCTTGTGCGGGGGGTGACATGAGCATTGCTTTGCCGAAAGCTTCCCCCGTCGTGGCAGGGTTATCGCGCTTTCAATCCCTCGCGATTGGTAAAATGCGCATTGCCCAATCCCGTGCCGATGGTCAGCACCGCCCATCTCGACACGTCCTCCGTGAAAGGGATCTGCGACAAGCCCTGCACGACGGCGTCATTGTGCATCATCACGAAGGTGCTGTGATCGGCGATCGAGGGAATGGCCTTCATCAGTGCTGCGGGAAGGTTGAAGTTGTCGCTTTCCCAATTGCCGCCTGGCAGGTTCTGTCCACCGCGTTCGATCGAGCCGTCTGCCTTGATGATGCCGGGACAGCCGATGCCGATGATCGGAGCCGGCTTCAGATTGGCCTTTTCTGCCTTGTCGATCAATTCCTGTAGCATCGCCGCCATTCTTTCCACCGTCGCACTGCGGCTCGGTTCGTCGTCGGCGTGGCGCCAGATGGTCGATTCCCAGACGCCCGCATCTGCAAAATGGGGGCTTTTTTCCTTTCCGAACTCAACGACGCCGGCACGGACATTCGTGCCGCCGATATCGACGGCGAGCATCGCTTTGTAACCCTTGAACATCCAGGGCGGCATGAGGTGGACGGAGCCGATCAGTCCCGCCTCGTCGGGATGGTGGACGATTGGGGTGACCTCGATATTGATGCCCGCCGCCTTGAGAAGAACCATGGTCCTGGCGATTGCCAGCTCCCCGAAGCGGCTTTGCCTGAAGCCGCCGCCGACGACGATGCGCTCCGTCTTGAACCAGCGCTCGTCTTTGAGGAACTTGCCGATGACCTCAGCAAAGTCCTTCGCGAAGTCCTCCACCGCCCCCAGGACCAGTGCGGCGGCCTCCATATCGTCCCCTTTCAGCAGAGACTCGATCTTTTTCTTGGAAAGCTTTGCTGTCGCAACCTTGCCGATCGGGTCATCTCCGAATTTGCGGACGTGTTTTCTCCAATCGTCGAGCTTCTGCTGGAAGGTCTTCTTGTTGGCGTTGTCGCCAACAAAGCCGTTCTTGTCACGCAGTTCATTGTTGTAGTCGTCGATCGTCACCAGCGGCAAAACAGTCGCGCCATGCGCCAACGGCGCGGTGATCTCCTCGCTATTCTTGGAGCTGCTTCTGGCCATCAATTTACCTTTACGGCACGAGTGCTTGAACGGGCGGCGAGATTAAACGCTGACCCGCCTTTGGATGTTCCCGTGCCGGCCACGTCATCTTGTCCTTGCCGGCGGGCGACCTAGCTTCAATGATTGCAGAGTTTGGAGAATGCCGTGCAGGACGACACCACTACGCAGGAAATGCTTTCATTGGTGCTGGGGGAACCGGAGCACTGGGCGATGTTTCTCGACATCGACGGAACGCTGCTCAATCTTGCGCCTACGCCGGACGCGATTGAGGTCCCAGAGGACCTGCCCGGACACCTTCATCGCCTTTCGAACAAGCTCGGCGGTGCCTTGGCACTGGTCACTGGGCGCTCGCTTGCCTATGCAGACGAGCTGTTCAAACCCTTTGCATTTCCAACCGCAGGCCTGCACGGCGCCGAGATCAGGAGCGCCGCCGGAATGCATACCGTCGAGCCGACGCCCGAGTTCCAGGCGCTGAAACATGCGTTGACCGCCGAAGCCGAACATTATCCGGGAGTTCTGATAGAGGATAAAGGCGCCGCCGTTGCCGCGCACTACCGACTGGCGCCCGAATATGAAAAAGTGCTCGAGGAGCGCATGCATCACTATGCCGAGCTGGCCGGGCCGAACTGGGCGTTGCAGCTCGGTAAAAGGGTGTTCGAGCTGCGACCGGCACGGTCGAGCAAGGGCGACGCGCTGGAACGCTTTTTCCAGTCCGATCCTTTCAAGAACCGCGTTCCCATCACCATCGGCGATGATTTGACGGACGAGTCGATGTTTGCGATCGCCAATGCACGCGGCGGGGTTTCCATTCGCGTCGGGGCCATCGGCGCCCCGAGCTGCGCCACGAGCCGGCTGTCATCGGCTGCGCTGGTCAGAAATGTGATTGCCGCCCTGGCCGCCTGAGACCAGTCTCGGACGATCTCAAAGGCAGATTGCCGTCGTCTTTGCGCCGCCTGCGTAGCGTTAATCATCAAAAAAGTATCGGTTTTGGCCTGGAATCGTGGTGGCGGGCATGAAGCGAGCCCACTACACTCGTCTTAATAATAGAGCCAAAAGGGAATTTGGCAGGCGGACGTAGAACCGCGCCGGGGAGGAGGAAGCGATGGAACCTGACTTGGAAGTCGTTCAGATCAGACCGGGCGAATCCTTCGCAGCGAAGGCGCATGGCTATCCCTATCACACCGTTCGCTGGCATTTTCATCCGGAATATGAACTGCATCTCGTCGTGGCGACAACAGGACGCTATTTCGTCGGCGATTTCATCGGCGAGTTCGAACCGGGCAATCTGGTGCTGGCTGGCCCCAATCTTCCTCACAACTGGATCAGCGACGTCCCAAAGGGATCGAGCATTCCGCTTCGATGCCAGCTCATCCAGTTCAGCGAAAATTTTATCAGCGACACGATGAAAGTGCTGCCCGAGCTCGGTCCCTTCGAGCCGGTCCTCGAAGCATCCCGCCGGGGCGTGCTCTTCGGCACTGAGACCAGCCGGCAGGTGGCGCCTCTGATGAACGAGGTGCAGCAGGCTCAGGGCGTACGCCGTATCGAGCTCTTCATGATGATCGTCGGGCTGCTCAGCCGGGCGCAGGATGCCCAGCTTCTCGCAAGCCCCAGCTATCTGCCCGATCCCTCGGGCTATATGTCGGCCGGCATCAACAAGGCGCTCGCTTATATCAGAGAAAATCTGACGAAATCCTTCGACGAAACCGATCTCGCTGCGATCGCCGGACAGTCCACTGGCGCCTTCTCACGCGCTTTCCGCCGCCATACCGGCATGTCGCTCGTGCAATATGTGAAACGCCTACGCATCAATCTCGCCTGCCAGATCCTGATGAGCGACGACCATGCGTCGATCACAGACATCTGCTTCGAGGTCGGCTTCAACAATCTGTCCAACTTCAACCGCCAGTTTCTCGCGGAAAAAGGCATGACGCCGTCCCGCTTCCGGCGATTGTTGGGTGACAATATCAACGTGGCGAAGGCGGCATAAGGTCCGCCGAAGACGGCTAGGGAGGACAAGGAGGAGGAACAAAAACTGACGCAGGCTTGAACGTGAGCGCGCGAGGAGCGGCTCGCGAGAGGAGACGCTTGTCCTCAGAAACAGCAAACCGCCGGGGCAGGCACGCCGCTCGTTCAGCCGAACGGCACAGCAGAAACTGCAATCACCGACTACACGATTTTTTCCAATGGGAGGAGATGGAAATGACGAAATTTTCAACAAAAGCGGCAGGCGCCGCGGCACTTATGTTGTCCTTGCTCGGGGGAACTTCCGCCTTTGCACAAAGCGCGGTTGCGGATGCGACCGTCGCGTTCCTCATGCCCGACCAAGGCTCGACCCGATATGAGGAGCACGACCATCCGGGCTTCGTCGCCGAAATGAAGAAGCTTTGCGCGACCTGCAAGGTCATCTATCAGAATGCCGATGCCGACATCGCCAAACAGCAGCAACAGTTCAATTCGGCCATCACCCAGGGTGCCAAGGTCATCGTGCTGGATCCGGTGGATTCGGCGGCGGCCGCATCCCTCGTTCAGCTCGCTCAGAGCCAGGGTGTCAAGGTCATCGCCTATGACCGTCCGATCCCGAAGGGCAAGGCCGATTTCTATGTCTCCTTCGACAACAAGGCGATCGGCAAAGCGATTGCGGAATCGCTCGTCAAGCATCTGAAGGCGAAGAACGTGCCAACGGACAGCGGCGGTATTCTGCAGATCAACGGTTCGCCGACCGATGCTGCTGCCGGCCTGATCAAGGACGGCATTCACGAGGGTCTGGCGAGCGGTGGATACAAGACGCTTGCTGAATTCGATACGCCGAACTGGCAGCCGGCGAATGCGCAGCAATGGGCCGCCGGACAGATCACCCGCTTCGGCAAGCAGATCGTCGGCGTCGTCGCCGCCAATGACGGCACCGGCGGTGGTGCCATCGCAGCCTTCAAGGCCGCCGGTGTCGATCCCGTGCCGCCGGTGACCGGCAACGACGCGACGATCGCGGCGCTGCAGCTCATCATATCAGGGGATCAGTACAACACGATCTCCAAGCCGAGCGAAATCGTCGCCGCCGCCGCAGCCGACGTCGCCGTAAAGCTCCTGGCAGGCGAAACGATCAAGGCCGAGATGACGCTCTACGACACGCCGGCGCAGCTTTTCGTGCCGGCCGTCGTCACTGCCGAGAATTTGAAGGCCGAGATCATCGACAAGAAGATCAACACTGCCGAAGAGCTCTGCACCGGCCGTTACGCCGAGGGCTGCAAGAAGCTCGGCATCATCAAGTAAATCCAACGGAAGCGCGTCCGACATCGGCCGCGCTTCCTTTTTCGCTTTTCCGAAAGATCAGGCGATGTCTGAAACCTCTCATCAATTTGATCCCCGCCAGCCCGTCCTCAGCCTGCGTGGGATTTCGAAGAATTTCGGAGCGGTGTCGGCGCTGACCGATATCGAACTCGACGTGCATGCCGGCGAAGTCGTGGCGCTTGTGGGCGACAACGGCGCCGGCAAATCAACGCTGGTCAAGATTCTGGCGGGCGTCCACCAGCCGACCGCGGGCACCATCCTGTTCGAGGGAAAACAGGCAGATCTGTCGAGCCCCAGCGCTGCGCTCAATCTGGGCATTGCGACCGTGTTCCAGGATTTGGCGCTTTGTGAGAATCTCGACGTCGTCGCCAATATCTTTCTCGGCAAGGAGCTCAATCCCTTCCAGCTCGACGAGGTCGCGATGGAGATCCGCGCCTGGAAGCTGCTGAACGAACTTTCCGCGCGGATCCCAAGCGTGCGCGAGCCCGTCGCCTCGCTTTCCGGGGGCCAGCGTCAGACCGTGGCAATCGCCCGGTCGCTGTTGCTCGAACCGAAACTGATCATGCTCGACGAACCCACCGCCGCACTCGGCGTTGCCCAGACGGCCGAGGTGCTCGACCTGATCGAGCGCGTGCGCGAGCGCGGCCTTGGCGTTATCATGATCAGCCATAACATGGAGGATGTGCGGGCCGTCGCCGACCGCATCGTCGTCCTTCGGCTCGGCCGCAACAACGGCACCTTCATGCCCAACGCTTCCAACGAAGAGCTCGTCAGCGCGATTACCGGCGCATCCAACAATTCCGTCTCCCGCCGCGCGATGCGCCGCAAGGCGCAAAGCCAAGAGAACGAGAGGGCAGGGCATGATGAAGACCATTGAGAACGAACCGGCAGCACCTGTTCTCCTCGACCGGCGTGACGAAAGAGTACGCCATGACGATAGCCTTGCCGGGTGGGTCCGCGCCTTCTGGGATCGCATCCGCTCCGGTGACCTCGGCTCGCTGCCCGTCATCATCGGCTTGGCGATCATCTGGACGGTGTTCCAGGCGCTCAATCCGGTGTTTCTCTCCAGCGCCAACCTCGTCAACATGCTGTTCGACTGTTCGACGGTCGGCGTCATCTCGCTCGGCATCGTCTGCATCCTGATGGTCGGCGAGATCGATCTCTCCGTCGGTTCGGTCAGCGGCTTCGCCTCGGCGCTCGTCGGCGTCTTCTGGATCAACCAGGGCTGGCCGGTGGTACTGGCCATTCTTGCCGCCATGGCGGTCGGCGCCTTGATCGGATCACTTTACGCCTTCCTCTTCAACCGCTTCGGCATGCCGAGCTTCGTGTCTACCCTGTCGGGACTGCTCGCCGTTCTCGGGCTGCAGCTCTATATTCTCGGAGCGACCGGCTCGATCAATCTGACCTATGGCTCGTGGCTCGTGAATTTCGGGCAGATAATGGTCATGCCGGATCCGGTTTCCTATACGCTCATTGCGCTTGCCGGCATTGCGTATTTTTTCTCCAGCTACCGCACCGCGGCGCGGCGGCGGGCCGCCGGACTGTCGTCGAAATCCGTCAGCGGACTGCTTCTGCGCGCCGTCGTGATCACTGTTGCCCTGGAAGCGGTAGCCTTCTATCTCAACCAATCGCGCGGCATCCCCTGGATGTTCGGCCTTTTCGTCGGCCTCGTCGCGGCTATGAATTATGCGCTGACCCGCACGAAATGGGGGCGCTCCATGCATGCCGTCGGCGGCAACAGGGAGGCGGCCCGCCGCTCGGGCATCAATGTGCCGCGTATCTATGCCAGCGCCTTCGTCATGTGCGCCCTGCTGGCCGCGACCGGCGGCGTGCTTTCGGCGGCGCGATTGGCAACGGCCAGTCAGCAGGCCGGCACCGGCGACGTCAATCTCAATGCCATCGCTGCGGCGGTCATCGGCGGCACCAGCCTGTTCGGCGGACGCGGCAGTGCCTATTCGGCCCTTCTCGGCATCATCGTCATTCAGTCGATCGCGAGCGGTCTGACGCTCCTCGATCTGTCGTCATCGCTTCGTTACATGATCACGGGGGCCGTTCTTGCCGTCGCCGTCATCGTCGACTCGCTGGCACGCCGATCGCGCATTTCGCACGGCCGGGCCTAATCAACAGGAAAGCAGAGGAAGAAAATGGGACAGGATCTGTCTGGAAAAGTCGCGGCTGTTACCGGGGCCGCGTCGGGTATTGGCCTGGAGTGCGCCAGGACCATGCTTGCATCAGGCGCGCGGGTCGCGCTGATCGACCGCAACGAAGAAGCATTGAGAGATGTCTGCTTGAAGCTCGGCGAACAGGCTATTCCCCTGGTCGTCGATCTTCTAGATCCCAAAAGCGTGGGGCAAATGATGCCTGCTATTCTGCAGAAGGCGGGCCAGCTGGACATTTTCCACGCCAATGCCGGCTCCTACATCGGCGGCGAAGTGCTTGACGGCGACCCCGACGCCTGGGATCGCATGCTCAACCTGAACATCAACGCCGCTTTCCGTTCGGTGCACGCCGTCCTGCCGCATATGGTCGAACGCAAGACCGGCGATGTCATTCTGACGAGTTCGGTCGCCGGGATGATCCCGGTGGTCTGGGAGCCGATCTATACGGCTTCCAAACATGCGGTCCAGGCCTTCGTCCATACCCTCAGGCGACAGGTCGCCAAGCACGGCTTGCGGGTCGGCGCCGTAGCACCCGGCCCTGTCGTGACCGCCCTTCTCAGCGATTGGCCGCAGGAGAAGCTCGACGAGGCACTCGCCGCCGGTGGCTTGATGGAGCCCAAAGAAGTGGCCGAAGCGGTGCTCTTCATGCTCACGCGCCCACGCAACGTCACCATCCGTGACCTCGTCATTCTACCGCAGAGCACCGACATCTGAGCGATGCGCCGGCCCCCTAGTAGCCAGAGAAAGGAAACGGCCATGATCTTCGACAGATTTCGCCTGGACGGACAGGTGGCGCTGGTGACGGGCGGCACGCGCGGCATCGGCATGGCGATCGCCGAAGCACTCGGCGAGGCGGGCGCCAAAATCTTCATCAGCGGAAGAAACCGCAACGCGGCGGCGGACGAGCGGCTGGCCAGGGCCGGCGTCGATTGCGATTTCGTCGCCGCCGACATGATCAAAGATAATGCCGCCGATGCGCTCGTCACTGAGACCCTCTCCCGGGCGGGCCGGCTTGATGTCCTCGTCAACAATGCCGGTATCGCCATTCATGGCGACAGCGGGGAATTCTCCGATGCCATCTGGCGCGAGATCATGACTGTCAATGTCGATGCCGTCTTCCGCGCCTGCCGCGCAGCACTTGCACCGATGCGGCACCAGGGCGGCGGCGTTATCCTCAATATCGGCTCGATCTCCGGCATCGTATCCAACATTCCGCAGAACCAGGTCGCTTATAACGCCTCAAAGGCGGCGGTCCACATGATGACGAAGAGCTTGGCAAGCGAGGTCGCCGCCGAGAACATCCGCGTCAATGCCATTGCGCCCGGCTATATCGAGACCGACATGTCGCGCGGCGGCATCGCCAATCCCGACTGGTTCCCGACCTGGCGCAGCATGACGCCGATGGGCCGCGTCGGGCAGCCGGAAGAGGTGGCGGGTGCGGCCCTCTTTCTGTGCTCGGCGGCGGCAAGTTATATCACCGGCGAGGTGCTTGTTATCGATGGCGGCTATACGACGCGGTAAGCGTTGGAGAGGGGAGGGCGGGTTCTCCGCCCGGCAGCCAGGCGTCCTCTTTTTGCTCGGAAAAGTTCAGGGCGCCGTGCCGCAGGCCCTCTGGTAATCAGCCAGCACACGGTCGACCGCGGTAATCAATATAGTCTCTGGATCGCCGGCTTCGGCCGCCGAAAACTGCGGCAGATACTGGTGCAGCAGCGTCTCCGGGATCGTCTTTCCGCGCAGTGCGCCGAGCAGTCTCTCGAACGCCTTGTCGGCCTCGGGCCTGTTCCAGTAATAGCGGATACGATCGCTGTAGCTATAGTGCCGCTGCAGACGCAACGCCGTCTCTTCGCCATGATAATGGGCCTGCCAGTCGCCGGGTGCTGCCAGCATCAGCGCCTCCATCGCGGCCGCAAGCGGCCTGTTGCCGTAACCGGCAACCATCTCCGAGGCGATCATATCGAGCGCATAGGCGGCCTCACGCAACGCAAAGGTCAGGCCGGGGCCGACCTTCAGGATCGGGAAGCCGTCTTGGACCAGCCGCGTCAGCGCATCGCGCGTCTGATAATCCGTAGAATGAGCCTCGAAGACGAATTGCGGTTCCTCGTCGAGAAGTGCGGTCAATTCAGTCGCAAGCTCTGGCCTGTAGCCGATGACGTTTTCACTGCCAAATTCGACGCCCGGCTGGACGACGAAGGCGATGACGCGAGAAAAGGCGTCTTCCAATCCTGCCCGCGAAAAGATCTCGCGATGAATGGCGATCGTCGAGCGGGCGGCCTCCGGCGCGGTGGGCCGGAGTTCTTCGAGAGCATGATCGGCGCCGCCCGGCACCGGAACCTCCGTGCCGAGAATATAGAGCGGCAGCGGCCCGCCGACCGCCTTCACGGTCCTTTCGCTGACCTGCGCCAGTTTTGCGGCGCGCTCGGCGATCGTCCGGTCGTCGAGTGCGGTGGGCTCGCCGGCGCAGCCCATCGAAGTGTCAAGATGGATCTTGCCGAACCCCGCTTTGACATAAGCCTCAACCATGGCCTCAGCCTTCTCGAACGCTACTTCCGGCCTTTCCTTACGCCATGGATTGGGACCGAGATGATCGCCCCCGAAGATCATCTGTGAACGGTCGAGCCCTTCCTCGGTAGCAACGCGCTCGGCAGAGCGGATGAAGTCTTCCGGTGTCATCCCAGTATAGCCGCCGAGATGGTTGACTTGATTGCAGGTCGCCTCGATCAGCACCGGCCCGCCGTCGCGCACCGCCCGCCGGATGGCGGCCCTGAGGACGAGGGGATGGGCGGAGCAGACGGAGGTAATGCCGAAGGGGGTGCCTTCGCGCCGCGCAGTTCCAAGACGGGTCAAAATCCGGTCCATCGTCTATCTCCTCGGGGTCTCCGCGATGAAGGCCGTCAGTTCGGCAAGGGTGGAAACGCCTTCCATCGGGCCGAGCCGGGTCACATTGCGGGCGCCGGCTGCATTGGCATGGAGGAGGGCTGCCTCCGGGGTCATGCCCTTACGGCGACGGGTGAGGTAGGCAGCGCCGAAGCAATCCCCGGCGCCGGTCGGATCGATCTCGTCGACCGCAAAAGCGGCGCAATCAACGCGCGCGAGATCGCGGCCGAAGAAGGACGCGCCCTGTTCGCCTCGCTTCAGGACGATTTCACCGATACCGCTTTCCAGTAACCTTGCGACGGCCGCGGCCTCGTCGCTCACTCCAGCGGCGGTGAAAAGCTCGTCGCCTGATGGCAGCAACAGATCGGCCGCGGCCAGCACCTTGTCGAAACTTTCCAGGACGCCATGATCCGTCAGCAGCTCCTTACGGAGATTGGGATCCAGGGAAACTGACCCGCCGCGGGCGCGCACCGTCTCGATAGCGTAGAGGATCACCTCGCGGGCGCCGGGAATGGAAAGAGCCGTTCCCATGACGTGCACATGGCCGGCGCGATCGACGAGCGCCTCGGCCGCAGGCGTCAGACCGATCTGACCGGCAGCGGACCTGGCGATATTGAAGACGAAATCGCGGGCCCCGTCGGATCGATAGCGGACGAATGCGCTGCCGGTCGGCCAGTCCTCTCTAACGGCGACGGCAGAGACGTCGACGCCGTCCCGTCGCAGGCGTTCGATGTTCAGCAGACCGAAATCGTCCTTGCCGACGCTGGCGATGATGCCGCCGGCACCGCCCATGCGCGCGACCTGATCGATGAAAATGGCCGGCGCGCCACTCGGATAGGGCCCGGTTAGCGATTGCGGCTCGAGGAAGCCGGCTCCGACCGTGGCCGCCATGATCTCCACCAGAATTTCGCCAATTGTGATCGTCGGTCCGAGCGCCTCTGGCGCAAGTGCCTTGGGACGTGACGGCATCTGCAATCTCCTTCATGCGGGCCGATCAATGCCTGCGCTTCCGCGCCATCCGGCCGTATCGCGCCGTTCCACAGTTCGTCAAGAACTAATTTACGTACTGTAACATTTGTGTTGCACCGCAGAAACTTATTTTGTGTTTCCAGTGCATTGCGAAATGACGCAACGCCGCTGAACTTGCACGTCTGTTGCTTCTATCCAGCAGAAGATCAAGCGAGCGGAACGCGCTTGACAACAGATCTGGAGAAGCGGATACAAAGTTTACGCATGTAATATTATGTGTGACATCCGTGGAGGAGGAAATCATGAGCAAGATCATTTGCATCCTTTCTGCATCCGTCGCGTGCCTCGTGCTGGCCGCCGGGATGGCGGACGCCGAGGAACTGACGATCGCCACCGTGAATAATGGCGATATGATCATCATGCAGAAATTGTCGCCTGAGTGGGAAAAGCAGACCGGCAATAAGGTCAACTGGGTGGTTCTGGAGGAAAATGTCCTGCGCCAGAAGGTCACCACCGATATTGCGACGAAGAGCGGCCAGTACGACATCATCACGATCGGCGGTTACGAAGCGCCGATCTGGGGCAAGCAGGGCTGGCTCGCACCCGTTGGCGACCTCGGCGACGACTACGACTATGACGACCTGCTCGCTCCGATCAAGACAGGCCTGACCGTCGACGGCAAGCTCTATGCCGTGCCCTTCTATACGGAAAGTTCGTTCACGCTCTATCGCAAGGATCTCTTTGACGCCGCGGGCATCAAGATGCCGGATGAGCCAACCTACGATCAGATCAAGGAATATGCGGCCAAGCTGACCGACAAGTCCAAGGAACAATACGGCATCTGCCTGCGCGGCAAGCCTGGCTGGGGCGAGAACATGGCGTTCCTCGGCACAATGATCAACTCCTATGGCGGGCGCTGGTTCGACATGGATTGGAAACCGCAGATCAATTCCGAGCCCTGGAAGAAGGCAATTACAGACTATGTCGAGTTGATGACCAAATACGGTCCTCCTGGCGCGATCGGTAATGGTTTTAACGAAAACCAGGCGCTGTTTTCGACCGGCCATTGCGCAATGTGGATCGATGCGACCTCGGCTGCCGGCCGCGTTTATGACCCGAAGCAGAGCAAGGTCGCCGACAAGATCGCCTTCACCCGCGCTCCTGTCGCCATCACCGCCAACGGCTCGAGCTGGTCATGGTCCTGGAACCTGGCGATTCCAGCCACCTCGACCAAACTTGATGCGGCTAAATCCTTCCTGAAATGGGCGACCTCCAAGGACTACGTAAAGATGGTGGGTGAGAAGGAAGGCTGGGTCGCCGTGCCGCCCGGTACACGCAAATCCACTTACGCCCTGGCCGAATATCAGAAGGCGGCCCCCTTTGCCGATACCGTGTTGAAGGCAATCCTTTCGGCCGACCCGGCAAAGCCGACCAAGGATCCTGTTCCTTATACCGGCGTGCAATTCGTCGCCATTCCGGAATTCCAGGGCATCGGCACCATCGTCGGTCAACAGATCGGTGCGGCATTGTCCGGCCAGCAATCCGTCGATGCCGCTCTCGACAACGCCCAGAAGCAGGTCGAGCGCGACATGAAAAAGGCAGGCTACCCGAAGTGAGTTCGTGCTCGCAGGCGCTGCCGCGAGTTCCTCCCGGAGAGTTTCCGGCAGCGCTGCTGCCGGAACCTTCTGGCTGCCGGAGCCGATAACAGACAGGACGGCCGCCGCGTGGATCTTCCGGCTCTACGCCGGCTGAATGGAGACAGACATGAGACTGAAAGACAAGATCGCCTTGATTACCGGCGGGGCACGCGGCATCGGATTGGGCTTCGCCGAAGCCTTCGTCAAGGAGGGAGCCAAAGTCGTCATCGCCGATATTGACATCGAACGGGCGACGAGATCCGCCGTTGCGATCGGCCCCGCAGCCAGGGCAATGCAGCTTGACGTTACAGATCTTGCTGCGATCGATGCCCTCGTCAATACGATCGATGCCGAGTTCGGCGGCATCGACATTCTGATCAACAATGCCGCCATCTTCGATATGGCACCGGTCAACGAGATCACCGAGGAAAGTTATGACCGGGTCTTCTCCATCAATCTGAAGGGACCGCTGTTCATGATGAAGGCAGTCTCGAACGTCATGATCAAGCGGGGCAGGGGCGGCAAGATCATCAACATGGCAAGCCAGGCCGGCCGTCGCGGCGAAGCCTTGGTGCTTCTCTATTGCGCTTCCAAGGCCGCCATCATCTCGGCAACGCAGTCGGCCGCACTTGCCCTCGTGAAACACGGCATCAACGTCAATGCGATCGCACCGGGCGTTGTCGACGGTGAACATTGGGATGTCGTCGATGCCCATTTCGCCAAGTGGGAGGGCTTGAAGCCGGGCGAGAAGAAGGCCGCGGTTGCCAAATCCGTTCCGATCGGCCGTTTCGCCACACCCGACGACATCAAGGGTCTGGCCGTCTTCCTCGCCTCCGCCGATAGCGATTATATTCTCGCCCAAACATACAATGTCGACGGCGGCAACTGGATGAGTTGATCGCTCTCCCGCAGCTAGGCAATCCAGGAGCCAGCGAGATGGAATCCATTTGTTATATCGAAAAGGGCGTCGCGGTCACCACGGCGCTGCCGCTGCCGGAACTGAGGCCCGGCCATGCGCTGGTGCGCGTGCGCGCGGCCGGCCTCTGCCATACCGATATCGACGTCCTCCATGGCCGTTACGGCGAGGGTCGCTTCCCTCTGGTTCCCTGCCATGAATATGCCGGCGTGGTCGAGGCGGTCGCGGGCGATGTCTCCGGTCTTGTCGTTGGGGCGCGTGTCGTCGTCGATCCCAATCTTCCCTGCGGAGAGTGCCGGGCCTGCCGCAAGGGACTGACCAATCTCTGCCGCGACCTGAAAGCCTATGGCGTTACGGAGAATGGCGGTTTTGCCGAATACAGCTTGGTCAGGACCGACCATCTGTATGAGATCGGCGACCTCGACTTCTACCTCGCCGCGCTCGCCGAACCGCTCGCCTGCGTCTTAAACGGCCTTGGCAGCGCCGGCCTCCAAGCCGGTCCCGCGGGATCGGAAAACGCATTGGTCTTCGGCGCCGGGCCGATCGGGCTGCTGCTGGCGCTGTCCCTGAAAGCCAAGGGCGTTCCATCGGTAACGGTCGCCGATATCAATGAGGGGCGGCTTGCCCTTGCGGAAAAGCTGGGGCTGGAGACGGCCGTCTCAGGATCCGCGGCACTTTCAGGCCTCCGCCGGGCCTTCGATTTCGTCGCCGATGCGACCGGCATCGCTCGGGTCGTCGAAGGCATGATCGACTTCGTCACCGATGGCGGTACGGTTCTTGTCTTCGGGGTCTGCGCACCGGACCAGCGCATTTCCATTTCGCCCTTCGAGCTTTTTCGACGCCAGATCCATTTCGCCGGCTCCCATTCGCTAAACCGCAACATCCCTGAGGCCCTCGACATCCTCCGAAGGGACAAAGGCGCGATGGCTGCACTGGTTTCCCATCGTCTGCCGCTCGGCGAAGTGCTGACTTTCATCACCAAGAAATCCGCTGATCCGGCAACGATGAAAGTGCAGTTTTCAGCTGACTAGGTCCGAACTATTGCCGTTATCCCGTTCCGTCGGGGGATCGCTTTTCGTTGAGCGATGAGTCATCTAGAAACGGTCAGAGGTGCCGTGTCAGGAGATCAGATGGTGGGAAAGACAATCAAAACCATGGAGGACTTTTCCGAGTTCGTCGGCCTGTCGCGTCCCACCGTCTCCAAATATTTCAGCGATCCGATGTCCGTGCGTCAAAAGACCCGGGAGACGATCGAGCAGGCGCTGAAAAAATCGGGATTTCGGCCGAATATATTCGCCGTCAATCTCAACCGCCGGCGCAGCAACATTCTCGGCGTCATCATTCCCAATTCCACCGATCCCTTTTACATGGCGCTCACCCGCCGCATCGAACTGATCGCCAATGAGACCGGCTTCCTCGCCTTCGTCCTGTCCTCGGACGGCAAGGCCGAGATGGAAGACCGGGCGATCAAGACGCTGAAATCGATGAATGTCGCCGGCGCGATCATCGCGCCGCTCGGCGTCGAGTCGCATCATGCGACGCTCGACGAGCTCGGCCGCAGCGTACCCCTCATCTATGTGGACTCGCCGCTCGATGAGACGTCCTCTTTCGTCGGCACCAACAATCGCCAGAGTTTCAGCCTGATTGTCGATTATCTCTGCCGCTCGGGCGAGCCGCCCTGCTATTTCGGCATGCCGCATGTCAACACCAACGCCCTGACACGCCAGACGGCGTACCTGGAGGCGATGGAGCAATTCCGCATGGCGCCCAGCATTGTCGAGCTTGCGGATAGCAAGAGCTGGGATTTCGAGCGTTTCGGCTTCGAGGAGGCAACCCGCATCCTGACGTCTGGCCAGGGCTTCCCGACGCGAACCGTGCTCTGCGCCAACGACCGCGTCGCCTTCGGCGTCATCGCCGCCGCTTACCAGCTGGGCCTCAAGGTCGGCCACGGCGCCAGCCATGACCTGCGTGTCGCCGGACATGACGACCATCCACTGTCCCGATACGCCTGCCCGCCGATCACCACGGTCGCGCAGAACTATAACGAGATCGGCCGGCTGGCGATCGAGTTGCTGCTCGACCGACTCGGCGAGGGGGAGGGATCTGCCGCACCGGCGGGCCGCATTCTTCTCAATGCCGAACTGATGCTGCGAACCTCGGCCTGAGGCCTCTCAGGCCCGCGGCAGGCCAGCCGGCCTCAGATGTTTCCTCAGCGCTGCAATCCTGAAAATGGCGTTCGCGGCGCCATAACCGCGATAGCCGCGCCGCTCGACGATCTCGAAGAACAGGCCCTCGCCATAGGTCGGGCTGTAGAGCTGGAAATATTCGCCGGCGTCATCGCGATCATAGAGGATGTTGTTCGCCTTGAGGCGATCGGCAAATTCGGCGTCGAGGCCGAAGCGTGCTTCGAGATCGTCATAATAGTTTGGCGAAATAGCCAGCGGGACGAAACCGTTTGCGGCAAGCGCGGCGGCGGTCGCAAAAATGTCGTCGGTCCTGAAGGCGAGATGTTGAATGCCGGAGCCGAAGGTTTCGGCGATGAAGCGGCCGGCCAGCGTGTTGCGGTTTTCCGCGCCGTTCATGGTGATGCGCAAAGAACCTTCCCGATTTTCCACCACCTGGCTGCGGACGATGCCGGAGGGATCAACGATATCAACCATCGGCGTCTTCTCAGCCTCGAGGAGCGAGGTGTAGAACAGCAGCCAGGTCAGCAGCGCCTCGTATTTCATCGTCTGCGCCATATGATCGATCGATTGCAGTCCCGCCGGCTGCGGAGCGACATCATCCTCGATCGCATCGAATTCGATCTCCCAGATGCGGCCAAGCTCGGATTTGCGGTCAAGGAAATAGAGGACGCCGCCACCGACACCACGCACCGCCGGCATCTCGATCTCGCCGGCATCGAGCGATTGTTCGAAGCGTTCGGCGCCGAGCGCCATCGCGCGTTGCAAGGCCGCCTTGGCATCGTCGACCATAAGCCCGGCGGCGTAGGCCGAAGTGCCGTGCACGGCATAGGAGGCGCTGGCAAAACCTTTCCGCTCGGTATTGACGACGAGATTAATGGCACCCTGGCGGAAGACCGTTACCCGCTTGGTCTTGTGTTTGGCCGCCTTGCGGAAACCGAGGCTCGCAAACAGCGCTTCCAGTTCCGGCGCCTCGTCTTCATCGGCAGTGAATTCGATGAAGGCGATGCCCTCGACGACAGCGCGTGGCGGCATGGCGGGCACCGGCAGGGCGCTCTCCGGCTGCTGCCGCTTCACCTGGTCTCCGAGATAGATCAGCGAACGACGACCGTCTACAGCAATCGCGTTCGGCGAACCGCCGCGGAATTGGTCGTTGAAGATCTCCAGCGAGAGATAGCCGTCATAGCCGGTTGCCGCCACAGCCTTCATGAAATCAAGTACCGGCAGGTCGCCTTCACCAGGCATGTTGCGGAAGTGCCTGCTCCAATAGAGCAGGTCCATGTCGATCGACGGCGCGTCGGCAAGCTGAATGATGAAGATCTTTTCCTTCGGGATCGACCGGATCGAGTTGACGTCGATCTTCCTCGACAGCGTGTGAAAGCTGTCGAGGATCAAGCCGACATTCGGATGATCGGCCCGGCGGACGATTTCCCAGGCGTCGCGGTGATCATGAATGTGGCGGCCCCAGGCAAGCGCTTCGTAGCCGACGCGCAGACCGCGTCTGGCGGCGCGCTCGCCGAGTTCATGAAAATCGGCCGCCGCCCGGTCCAGACCACCGAGCGAAGCCGGCGAAACATTCGAACAGACGAGGACGAGGTCGGTACCCATTTCCTGCATGAGGTCGAACTTGCGCTCGGCCCGATCGAAGGTGCGGCTGCGCAGCGGCTCCGGCATGCCTTCGAAATCGCGGAACGGCTGAAAGAGCGTGATCTCCATGCCGAGATCGTGCACGATCCGGCCGACCTCCTTCGGGCTTTCGTCGAAGATCAGGAAGTCGTTCTCGAATATCTCCACCCCGTCGAAGCCGGCCTTGGCGATCGCCTCCAGCTTGTCGCGGAGGTCGCCGCTCAGCGAAACAGTCGCAATCGATGTCTTCATCGCAGTGGTCCTTGCGGGTAGCGTTAAGTCGTCATGGTCCTGAAATGCGCGAGCATGCGACCGGCGTCAGGCTCCTTGCCGGTGATCAGACGAAAGGCGCCAACCGCCTGAAAGACCGCCATGCCGCCGCCATCGAGCGTCCGGCAGCCACGCTGCCTCGCCTGCCACAATAGCTCGGTCTCCAGGGGGAAGTACACGATTTCGGCGACCCAATGCCGCCTTTCCAGAAGTTCGGGCGGAAGCGGCGTGCCGGGATATTTGGCCATGCCGGTCGGCGTCGCATGGATCAAGCCGGAAGCCGCCTTCATCGCGACAGCAAGATCGCTGCCGGCGGTGATCGACGCACTGGGAAAGAGCGCGGACATCGTTTCCGCCAGATCGATGGCACGCTCATGCTCGCGATCGAATACCGTCAGCCTCTTCAGGCCGAGCGTCAGAATCGCATAGGCGGTTGCGACACCCGCTCCGCCTGCGCCGAGCTGCACGGCCGAGGAAAGATCGGCTTGCGGCAGCCCGCGCCGGAAGCTTTCGGCGAAGCCCCACCAGTCTGTATTATGCCCAAAGCGCCTGCTGTCCTTGAGGACGACGGTGTTGACGGCGCCGAGCGCCCTGGCTTCCGGCGACAGCTCGTCGAGCAGGGGAATGACGAGCTGCTTGCAGGGATGGGTGATGTTGAGGCCGGCCAGACCACGCTCTTCGGCATCCGCGACCAGCCGCGAAAGATCGGCAGGCGAGGCATTCAGCTTGACGAGATCAATCAGCTCATAATCGTAGTCCAGCCCCTGGGCCGCACCTTCCTCCATATGCATGGCAGGCGTCAGCGAAGCCTGGATACCGGAGCCGATCAGCCCGGCCTTCAACGGTTTCAGCAGTGTCTCGGCCATACGTCAGTTCCGTTTCTCTCATGATGGTAAAGGCCCGCAGGATCGCTGCGGGCCCTGATTCGCTTACTTTCCGCGAACCGTGTCGAGCTCCTTGAAGAGCTGCGTGACGGTCTCCGCGCCGATCTGAGCGGTGAACTTGTCGATCAGCGGCTTGACGGCGTCGCGCATCTTCTGCGTTTCTTCCGGGCTGAGCTCGACGACTTCCATGCCGGTCTTCTTGATTTCCGCGATCGCGTTGGCATCCTTCTCCCTGGACACCTTGCGCTGATAGTCGCGGGCTTCCGTCGCCGCCGACTGGAACACCGCCTTTTCCTCATCGTTCAGGCCATCCCAGAACTTCTTGCTGATGAGAACGATCTGCGGATTGTACTGGTGACGGGTGACCGTCATGTACTTCTGCACTTCGAAGAACTTGGCGTTGATGATGTTGGCGGCCGGGTTCTCCTGACCGTCGACGGTGCCGGTCTCAAGCGCTGTATAGAGTTCCGTATAGGGCAGCGGCACCGCATTGGCGCCGAGGCTGTTGAAGAGTTCGATCGGGATCGGCGACTGGATCGTGCGGATCTTCAGGCCCTTGATGTCCTCGAGCTTGGTGACGGGATGGCGGTTGTTGGTGAGATTGCGGAAGCCGAGTTCCCAATAGCCGAGACCGACGAGGCCGGTGTCGGGCAGTTGCTTCATCAGCTCGGTGCCGAAGGCGCCGTCCATCACCTTGTCGGCCTCTTCGCCGCTGTTGAAGAGGAAGGGCAGGTCGACAGCGCCGAACTGCTTGACGTTGCTGGCGAGAATTCCGGCGTTGAGCACCGTCATCTCGATCACGCCGCCCTGCAGCGCCGACACCGTCTGGACGTCGCCGCCGAGCACGCCGCCCGGAAACAGCTTGACCTCGATCTTGCCGCCGCTCTTTTCCTTCACCAGCTTGGCGAACTTCTCCATGCCCATGACCTGGGGATGGCCCTTATTGTTGGCGGCGGCGAATTTGAGGCTGTGCTCGCGGATTTCTGCCACGGCAGGGCCGCTTGCCAGAAGCGCAATCGGCAGAGCCAGTCCCAGCGCCAGTTTCGTCAATCTGTTCAGCATGTTTTCCTCCCAGGATAGAGCCGGCATCTCCCTCCGGCCGCGTTGAAACTCCATCGCCACAAGCGAAGTCAGTGCCCGAACCAGGCAACCGGGGCGGTCACCAGCGCGGGGAAAAGCACGAGCAAAAAAAGAACGAGCAGTTCGGCGATCATGAAGGGGATGACACCCTTCATCAGATCCTCCATCGAAAGCTTCGACACGCCGCAGATGACGTTGAGAACCGTGCCGACTGGCGGCGTTATCAGCCCGATCGAATTATTGATGATGAACAGCACGCCGAAATAGACAGGATCGATCCCCGCCTGCTTGACGATGGGCATCAGCACCGGCGTCATGACCAGGATCGTCGGCGTCATGTCCATGGCGGTACCGACGACGACGATAAGCACCATGATGGCAAGCAGCAGCAGCGTCGGATTGTCCATCAGCGGTTCGACGAGAGACGCGAGTTCGCCGGGCACGTCGGCGACGGTGATCAGCCAGGCCGAAACGGCGGCGCAGGCCACCAGGAACATCACCACCGAGGTGATTTTCGCAGCCGCGACGAAGACCTCGAACAGCCGCGACGGCGGCAGTTCCCGATAGACGACCATCGATACGAAGAGCGAATAGACCGCCGCGACGACGCCAGCTTCAGTCGGCGTGAACACGCCGAACTTCAGGCCGACGATGATGATGACGGGCAGCATCAGCGCCCAGATGCTCTCGGCGAATGCCTTCATCCGCACCGCGCCGCTTTGCTTCGGCGGCAGGGCGAACTGCTCCTTGCGCGCCACGATCAGCCAGGTAACGCAGAGGGCCGCTCCGATCATCAGGCCCGGGAAAATGCCGGCCAGGAACAGCTTGGTGATCGAGACTCCGCCGATGACGCCATAAAGGATGAAGCCGATCGAGGGCGGGATGATCGGGCCGATAATAGAGGCGGAAGCAAGCAGGCCGCCGGCGCGAGCAGGATCATGGCCCGATTTCAGCATCATCGGGAAGAGCAGGGCGCCAAGCGCGGCCGCATCGGCGACGGCCGATCCGGAAAGGCTCGACAGCACACAAGCCGCGAAGATGGCGACGAAGCCGAGGCCGCCCCTGATATGGCCGACCAGCGCCATGGCGAGATTGACGATGCGGCGTGAAAGGCCGCCGGTATTCATCACCTCGCCGGCGAGAAGGAAAAAAGGCACGGCCATCAGCGGAAAGCTGTCGGCGCCGTTCAGCACGTTCTGCGCGACGATCTGCGCATCGAACATGCCGAGATACATCATCAGCGCCACACCTGTGATGATGAGGGCAAAGGCGATCGGAACGCCGAGCGCCATCGGACCGAGAAGGGCGCCGAGGAAGATCGTGACAGTCATGACGCGCTCCTCAGTGCTTCGGCTTCAGAACGGGGAAGGCCGTCTGCGCGGGATCTTCAAGTGCCGCCTGTTCCTCGCTGTCGCGCACGAGCCCGGCGGTCGTCACGTCGATGCGGTCGGTCACGATGGCAAAAGCGTCCCAGAGAAGGATGAAAAAGGCCGGCACGCCAAAGGCGAGCCCCGCGCCGTAGAAAACGCCCATCGAAATGCCGGTCGCCGGGGCCGAGACGTGAAGGTTGATCAGCGTCTGGGCCCAGCTGCCGCTGATCATCAGCCAGGTGGCGACCAGCATCATTCCATAGCCGAGGAGCACTGCAAGCTTCGCGAGCGGTTTCGGGAGGCGGATGATGAGGGAGTCGACGCCGAGATGGGCATGCTCACGCATTGCCACGACGGCGCCGAGGAAAGTCAGCCATATGAACAAAATGCGCGACAGTTCTTCCGAAGAGGTGATGCCCTGGTTGAAAGCGTAGCGAAGTACGACATTGCCGAAAACCAGCACGACCATACCTGCCAGCAGCAGCGCGATCGTCACCTTCAGCGCGAAGAAATAAAATTCGATGATACGGGTCATTCGCTCCTCCCAAGCGTAGCCTTGCCCTTGCCGGCCGACCGTCGTCAGACCCGCGAATGCACGTCGTGACCAAATATTAGCGTCGCGATCAATTCCTCCACTGTTCGCTTCTCCAAAATGTACTAACTAGTTCGTATGTCAAGCGGCATCTATTGAAACATGCCTGCAACGTGAATAAGACTGGCGGAGACGGGTCCAGAAGACACTTGCTTCGAGTGAAGCCGAAAGCCGGAATTCGAGAGACAAACCAATAGATTAGAAAGTGCGGTAATCAGGCTCATGACGGAACGGGGCGAAAACGGGCGGAAGAACGATCCACAGCAGACGAAGGAGGATATCCTGCTCGTCGCAACCGAGGAGTTCTCGACCCATGGGCTCGCTGGCGCCCGCGTCGACGCGATCGCCGAGAAGACGCGCACCTCGAAGCGTATGATCTACTATTATTTCGGCAGCAAGGAAGGGCTCTACCTTGCCGTGCTCGAACAGTCCTACCGCAAGATCCGCTCGCTTGAATCGGACCTGCATCTCTCCAATCTCGAGCCGGAAGAGGCGCTGCGGACGCTGATTTCAACGACCTTCGATCATGACGAGGCCAATCCCGATTTCGTCCGCCTCGTCAGCATCGAGAACATTCATCACGCGGCGCATATGCTGCGTTCGGAAGCTATCCGCGATCTCAACGTCTCCGTCATCGAAACCATCGCCGGCATATTGGAGCGCGGCTTCGACCAGGGCGTCTTCCGGCGCAAGGCCGACCCGATCGACATCCATCTGATGATCAGCGCCTTCTGCTTCTTTCGCGTCTCGAACCGCTATACGTTCGGCACGATCTTCCGGCGCAATCTCTCGGACGGCGAAACGATCGAACGCCATCGCGGAATGATCGCCGACGCCGTCGTCAGCTATCTGAAAAGCTGACGGCGCGATCTCCTCAGCCGCGCTGGGAAAGCAAGGGTATCGCAATTTCAAATTCAGCGCCGACGCCGGTCGTCTGCCGAACGCGGATCGTGCCGCCGTGGGAGCTCAGCATGGTATGGACGATGCCGAGGCCCATGCCGGTGCCGCCCTCTTCGCGGCGGGTCGAGAAGAACGGCTGAAAGATGCGATCGCGGTTTGCCTCGGAAATACCGCTACCATCGTCACGGACGAGAATGAGTGCTGTTCGGGCGTCGGCAGACACTGTGAATTCAAGTAGCGCTGCGCCGTGCTGAAGGGCGTTGTCGGCAAGGTTGGCGAAGACGATGATGGCAGCCTCCTCTGGAAGGGCAATCAATGCCTCCGTATCGCCTGCGCCTAAGATATCTAGGGCAGGAAATCGCTGGCGCAGTAGGGCCATGACGCTTGCAATGCTGCTTCCGCCCCCGGTCATCGGCATTTCCGCCTGTGCAAGTTCCCTCAGCCGCTGCAGCAACGCGTCGAGACGGACAGCGTCAGCGGCGATGTTGTCCAGAAAGTGCAGGCGTTGCGCCTTCGTCATCGGCCTCTCGGCATCATCATCACGCAACAACTCCGCCGCGCCCCGAATGGCCGTCAGCGGCGATTTCAATTCGTGGGACACATGGGCGGCAAAGGAGCGGACATATTCGGTGCGGTCGACCAGTTTTCCCGCTAGATCGAGGAAACTCTGCGACAACACGGCGATCTCCCGCGTCCCATAGCTTTCAAGCGGACGGATTGCTGCCTTGCCGCCGCGGGCGATCTCATCGGTCCGGGCGATCAGGGCGTCAATGGGGCCGGTGATGGTGCGCGTCAGCACATAGGCGACGCCGAGCGTCAGCACGAGGACGACAAGGAGGGCGATGATCTCCACCGGCTCCATCCGGTTCGCGCTCGCCTCCGTTGCGCGAAACCAGATGACAATCAAAGCAGGCAGCGCCATCACCGTGAGAAGCACCGCGTAGACGATCAGCGCCAGCGGCGGCCGCCATTTCACCCTGACCTTCGGCGCCGGCATCACGCCTTCCTCCCGATGTCGCCGCCGAGCTTGAAACCGATCCCGTGAACCGTTGCGATAACCCCGGAGCCGCCGGCGGCAGCAAATTTGGCCCTGATATTGCGGATATGGCTGTCGATCGTGCGATCGGCGACATAGGTGCCGGCGCCGTAGGCCGCCTCCATCAGTTGCTCGCGGCTGAAGACCATACTGGGCCGTGACAGCAAAGCGTCCAGGATGGCGAATTCGAGAGCCGTCATCGCAACAGCGCTCTTGCCGAACATAACGGTCCTGCCGGCGCGATCCAGGCTGAGCTCGCCGGCGACGAGCGTGGCGTGGCGCCTGTCAGACCCCGCTTCGTTGCCGCTGCGCTTCAGGATCGCCTTCACCCGCGCCACCAGTTCACGCGGGCTGAAAGGCTTCGCCACATAGTCGTCCCCGCCGATTTCGAGCCCCAATATCCTGTCAATCTCTTCGTCGCGCGCCGACAGAAACAGGATCGGCAATCCTGAGGTCGTGCGGATCTGACGGCAGACTTCCAGACCGTCCATACCGGGCATACCGATGTCGAGAATGATCAGATCGATGTTGCCGCGGCGGAAGGCCGCCATCGCGGGCCTTCCTGGCTGATCTCCTGGCTATGGTAGACATTGAAGCGGGCGATGAATGCCGGGAAATCGATGAAGGCGCTGATGTAGAGAACCGTCGCGAGAGAGGCGAGGTTAGCCGCGATCAGCCACTGGTTGGATCGGTTGAGCAGAATGCGCAGCAGGATGAGCATGAGACCGATGGCGACGAGCCCCATCCACAGACCGGCGGCGACACGCAGTTCGGTCAGCGAATAGGCTTCGACGTAAAGTCCAAGGCGCAGCATCGACGACAGGCAGAGAAGGACGTTTTGAGCGATCCAGGCATGGACAAGGCCGCGGATGAGCGCACTATAATCGCCAGGCCCGCCTCGTCGCATGGAAACGAGGACAAAGCCGGCAGCGAGAAGCGCTGTCGCAATCAGGGGATAGGCGCCGCGATGTGCATATTCAGCATGACTCATGTGATCGGGCAGATCCGCGCCACCCCAGAGATAGACCAGGTCGAGGAGTGTCTGGACGGCAAACACGGCATTGAACAGGACGAGCGACCGCAGCAGCGAAGCGTAGCCGAATGGCGCATTCCTGGCGGGCACAATCATGAACGTCCTGCCGGCCTGCGGCCGCGCAGCACGCCGTTTCAATCGAGGCCGCAGCATCGCCCAAACCACAATGGCGGTCATCAACCAGAAGCCGATCCGCCAAGGATCGAGGAACTGCAGCAGAACGCCGAAATCGATGCTCCGCAGCGCAATCTCGATAAGCGGGTTCGCAGCCGCAAAGAGAGACACGAAGACCGCTGCGAGAACGACAGGCATGATCCAGAGACCGATGCCCCGCCGAACGCTGACAAGGGAGAGGCGTCTGCCCGGCGTCGCAAGATATTTCTTGATGCTCTCGACAAGTCGCAAAGGAATGACGAGAGCGAACCGAAGAAATACCGGGGGCAGGGCCGCTAGCCGACGAGGCATCAGTTCGGCGCTGACGAGAGCGACCGACATCAGCCCACCGACGCAAAAGGCAAGGCCCGTGACTGACGGCGCTTCCAGCAGGGGCGCCGAAGCCAGTACCAGAAAGCCCACGAGAAAAGCTGCCGTCGGAGGCGATGGAGGCTTGCGGGCCGAGAACAGAATGCTGACGCAGACCGCAACAGCAAAGAGAAAGAGGTTGATCCCGGGGGCGTGGCCAAAGATCAGAAAGTCGGCAAGCGCCACCAGCGCAAGCAGCGCGGCGACCCTGCCGCTGCCGCGCCTGATGCGCATCGGTTGTGTCAGGATGTCGGCTGTGTCCATTGGTGCTCCTCTCGCAGACGCCGATTTTCGATCACGATGAGCGTACTTTCCAACCTTCCCTCGGCAGAGGACCCTCAGTCAGCCACCACCCGTCCTTGCGCAGGCGATCCGGCAAGATTGGCGATGTGAGACGCGGCGGGATGTCGGTTTTGCTCATGACGGGAAGATGCCGCGCCGGATTGCAGATTTTGTGCAGAGAGTGAGGAGCAATTCAGGAGATTGTCCGACCCTGGAGGTCATGGAGGGTCGCTCCAGCTCGCAGCGGCCGTGACGGCGGATGGGAATTCACCAATCCCTCGGAAGCACGACAACGAACGTCACCGATCGGGTGGTGCTTCTGCCGGTTCCACGAGATGGCAAGTCGAGATCAACTAGGGAAACGGGAAATATTGCCGGTCGGCGAGCGAGGACCTCATCGGTATCGAGGCGCGCGCCTGGCATTATGGAGCAACTCGCAGGCTGTCGCGAATGGTCCGAAGAGTTTGAGCAACAACGCTTGCTCCTCGACATCTATCCGATGACGAGCGCAGAACTCGGTTACGGACCAGACTTTCGTCAGATCGTCCGTTTCGATTTGCTTGGGTTCGATGTGTTCGGTCAAGGGCGTGTCCTCCGAACATCGAGACTACGCCTGCCGATCTTTTATAAGAACTAGCTAAAAAGGGTTATGTCTGCCAATCTTTGAGGAACGGCGCATAGAAAAAAGCCCGCCGATTGCGCGGCGGGCATCTTGTCTCACTGATCTATTGCTGCAGATCAAACACCGACGCCGTCGGGATGAGCGTCCGTGCCGAGGATGTTGAGCGTCACCTTGGCCGTGTCCGTATGGCCTTCGCCATCGGAGATCTTGTAGTAGCGGAGAACTTCCGTGTAGGTCACACCTGCATCCAGATCGGCAGTCAGATCATAGGTGAAGGTGCCGTCGGCCTTGACGTGGAACGTGCCGTAGGTGCCCTGAACATCGGTTACGGAATCAGCCTTCGAGTCCACCTGCGTGCTCAAGAACTGACGCAGGAACATCTTGCCGTTGTCGCCGGCGATATCGTTATCGAGGACGTTGCCACCGATCGGGCTGCCTTCGGTGAAGCTGTAGACGTCGTCGACAGCAATCGGCTTCACCTGGGTGACGCCCTGGATGTTCAGCGTGAACAGGCCGACATCGGTATGGCCGCTGCCGTCGGAGATCTTGTACGATACTTTTTCCTGGAGCAGCTCGCCGTTGGTGAAGCCGATTTTGGCTGCGTCGCTCAGAACATAAGTATAGCTGCCGTCCGGCTTGACGAAGAACGTGCCGTACTCGCCCTGGATTTCGGTGATCTGGCTCATGCCGCTCTTGGCGCCAACGCTAGCGCCGTCAAATGCACGCAGGAACAGGTGACCGTTCTCGGATGAATCGTTGGAAAGCAGATTTCCGGAAATTACATCGGTTTCTTGAAATGTTGCACTATCATCAGTTGCGTGAATCAGTGAAGCCATTAGTTTCTCCTAAAATTGTTTATCAGCAGGCCAATTTGACCTCAGCGAGCCGCCCCTTTAACAACTTATTAATAGTACAAGTCAATGGGTTATTTAACGCAAGGTTAACATTCGCCTTTAACGTGTGTCTCCGCTTATAAGACGCTTATTACGCTCTCCGTTTCATTCAAATTTGAAGCAATTTCGACCAATTTACACGCGGTAAACTTGAAAGAAGCTCTGCGGCGACTACGTAATGACGGCGCTTTTCTGGCGCTGCTTTATGGTGCCTGCACACCATTGCAATGCCTGACACCCGCACCTATTTTAAGGCCGACCCCCGATCCCATCGGACACTCAAGCGGTGCCGCCTCGTCAACGAGGGCGAAGGATTGGCGGTGTGCGCCAGCCGGAGCGGTATGGGCAATCCCGATAACAAGCGATGATGCCGGCTACGATCGGCAGAGGATTTCTTTCGAACGACGAAAATAGCGACTGCGATTGCGGTCGAAGGCCGGCTACTGCGGGGCGGCATGCCGTCCCAAACTGCGGGGAAGGCATTTCACCGCTTAGCCGCAGCGTATGTAGGCGCCGATCGCCGCGCGGTCCGACCGAAAGTCGATCGACAAATCATTAGCAAGGAGAATCCGACATGCAGGTACTCGTAAGAGACAACAACGTCGACCAGGCCCTCAGGGCCTTGAAGAAGAAGATGCAGCGTGAAGGGCTGTTTCGCGAAATGAAGGAACGGCGCGCCTATGAGAAACCATCCGAACGCCGCGTCCGGGAAAAAGCGCAGGCGATCAGCCGGCAGCGAAAGGCTGCACGCAAGAAGATGCAGCGCGAAGGGCTGCTGGTCGGGCGCAAACGGACCGCCGCCCGTTAGACTCCCGCCCCGTTTCAGCAGTTACATTTCCCGAAAGGATAGACAATGGACGAATTGAATAGCCTCACCGTTTCGGAGGAACGCCTCGAGGATTGCCGCGATGTCGTTGAGCCGGATTTGCAGGATCTGATTCAGCGGGCACTGACGTCGGGCTTTTCGCGAGAGGAAATCCTCATAGCAGTCAGCGAACTGGTCGCAGAAGACTTCGCGACGGTCATGGAAACCCCGAGCGTGCATTGAGGAACGAGCGGTGACCGTGATTGCACAGAAGGATCTCTTTGGCGCGGCCGACGACGGCTTTCCCGAGGGTTTCCGATATACCCAGGATATTGTGCCCGTCGATCTGCAGCGCTCAGTTCTCGAAGCGATACCGGCCCTGCCGTTCAAAGCCTTCGACTTCCACGGGTTCGAAGGCAAACGCAGAACGGTCTCCTTCGGCTGGAAATACGACTTCGATAGTCAGCGCATGAGAAAAGCAGGGGAAATACCGTCACTGCTGCTCCCCATTCGGGAGATCGCCGCACGCTTCGCGGATATCGCGCCGGAGGCGCTCGAACATGCTCTTGTGACGGAATACGCACCCGGCGCGCCGATCGGCTGGCACAAGGATAAATCAGTGTTCGGCCGGGTCGTCGGCATCTCCCTGCTTTCGTCCTGCACCTTCAGGCTGAGGCGCCGGAACGGCGACAAGTGGCAGCGGCGATCGCTGGTGCTTGAACCCGGCTCCGCCTATATCATGGCCGGCGCCTCAAGAACACTCTGGGAGCATTCCATCCCGCCTGTCGATCGGCTGCGTTATTCGATCACCTTCCGGGAGTTGGCCACCTAAAACCTCGGGAACATCGGCTCCAGCAGATGGTTACTCCGTCTTTCCCACAAATGGAGATGACGATGGCGGAGCAGGATGACGCGACGCGGGTATGGGAATTAATCGACCGAATAGGGTTCTGCATGTTGACGACCCGCAACGGCGACAATCTGCGCGCCCGGCCGATGTCCGCCTATAGCGCGCAGCTTGAAAACGCGGTCTATTTTCTGACTGATCTCGCCAGTCACAAGGACGACGAGGTCGCCCGCTGGCCGAACGTCTGCCTGGCCTTTGCCGACACCAAGGCGCAGAAATATCTTTCCGTGTCGGGGACGGCCGAGGTGCAGAACGATCGCGAGAAGATCCGTGAATTGTGGGCAACGCCGGCAAAGGCGTGGTGGGACAATCCCGACGATCCCTCCATCCGCATCCTCAAGGTTACCCCGTCTTCGGCCGAATATTGGGACAGCCCCGGCACCATCATCAGCTATATCAAAATGGCGGCCGCAGCGGTCACAAACAGCAAACCGGATATGGGCGACAACGCCGAGGTCACGCTCTGACGCTAGGCGCGGAGGCTCGCCGACGAACATTAAACCCAGTTGGCCGATGCCTTGACGAAGTCGATGAATGCCCTGAGCGGCGCAGGCACCAGACGCCGGCCGGGATAATAGAGAAACGGTCCTGAAAAGCGCTGCCACCACGGCTCGAGGACGGGCTCAAGTGCGCCGCTGTCGAAATGCGGACGCAGCCAATCCTCGAAAATGCAGATGATTCCTGTGCCCGCTATCGCCGCGTCGACGGAAAGATCGGTCGCCCCGCCGACCCTGACGATCAATGGGCCGGTCGGTTCGACCCGCACCACCTCGCCGTCCCGCTCATATTCCCATGGCGTAGTCAGCGCACCACTGGCAAAACGGCCCAACAAACAGGCGTGATCAAGGAGTTCACTCGGATGTCGCGGCCGTCCTTGGCGGTCGAGATAAGCAGGCGATGCCGCAGTGGCAAAGCGCTGGTGGCGCGGACCAATCGGAATCGCGATCATATCCTGCTCCAGCCGCTCGTCATAACGGATGCCGGCGTCACACCCGGCAGCGAGCACGTCGACAAAGCTCTCCTCGGCGACGATCTCCAGGCGAATGTCGGGATAGGCGGCGAGGAATGGCGGGATGATGGCAGGCAGCACCAGCCGCGCAGCGCTGACCGGCACATTGAGCCGCAGCGAGCCAGCCGGCCTGTCGCGAAAGCGGTTGACCACGTCGAGCGCGGCCTCCACCTCCGTCAAAGCAGGGCCGAGCCGCTCCAGCAGACCCTTGCCCGCTTCGGTCGTAACGACGCTACGCGTCGTCCGATTGAGGAGCCTGACGTCGAGATCAGCCTCCAGGCGACGCACCGCTTCGCTCAAGAAGGAGGCGCTGCTGCCACTGGCACGCGCTGCCTCGCGAAAACCACCCGCCCGCGCCACTGCGACGAAGGCGTTGAGGTCACTCAGGTCTACTTTCACTGTTCGCCACTCCGCACGGCCCGTGCGCATTGTACCCAATTATCACACGCACCGCCAAGGAGTAAGTTTAATCTCATCTGTTGAAAGGAGCGCGACCATGTCCATCATCCATCAATCCGGCACATTCAATATCGGCGACCGCAAGGTGAGGCGACTTGGCTATGGCGCCATGCAGCTGGCAGGGCCCGGCGTGTTCGGCCCGCCCAAGGATCGCGGCGCCGCTCTGGCGGTGCTGCGCGAGGCGGTCGCATGCGGCGTGAACCACATCGATACCAGCGATTTCTACGGCCCGCACGTGACCAATCAGATCATCCGTGAAGCGCTCCATCCCTATGGCGACGATCTCGTCATCGTCACCAAGGTCGGCGCGCGGCGCGGCGCGGACGGGTCCTGGATTCCGGCCTTCTCGCGCCATGAACTGACGCAGGCGGTTCACGACAATCTTCGCAATCTCGGCCTCGAGGTGCTTGATGTCGTCAACCTCCGGATCACATTTGACCTGCATAGCCCGGCCGAAGGCTCGATAGAAGCACCCCTGACGGTTCTGGCTGATCTCCAGCGGCAAGGTCTGATCCGTCACATAGGTTTAAGCAACGCCACATCGAAACAGGTCGCCGAAGGCCGCGGGATCACCGAGATCGTCTGTGTGCAAAACCAGTACAATCTGGCGCATCGGAACGACGACCGGCTCATCGACGAGCTTGCCCGTCAAGGCACCGCTTATGTGCCGTTCTTCCCGCTCGGCGGCTTCACGCCGCTGCAATCGTCCACACTCTCCAGTGTCGGCGCACGCCTGAGCGCCACGCCGATGCAGGTGGCGCTCGCCTGGCTGTTGCGCCGCGCAGCCAATATCCTGTTGATCCCCGGCACGTCGTCGCTCGGCCATCTCAGGGAGAATCTCGCTGCTGCCGGATTGGTGCTGCCGGATGATGCTGTTGAGGAGTTGGACTCAATGACCGATATGGCCGCCTGACGGCCGCCGGCAGTTTCGGTCGCTAGGCCGGCTTTCCTCCGCGGCGTAGCGATCTTGCCGGATATTGCGGCTATGCTTTCAGTAGCGCTCCGGTACGAGCATTTCAGGCGAAACCGGCGCCCTGATATAATCGGCATGACGGATACGATCCGGCAGCTGAATTTCAGGCTTCGGCACATCCTCATAGGGAATCTGGTCGAGAAGATGGGCGATGCAGTTCAGCCGCGCCCGCTTCTTGTCGACGGCCTGCACCACCCACCAGGGCGCCTCCTTGGTGTGTGTGCGCGCCAGCATTTCTTCCTTGGCCTTGGTATATTCCTCCCAGTGGATGCGGCTTTCCATGTCCATCGGCGAAAGCTTCCACTGCTTCAGCGGATCGTGGATGCGCATCTTGAAGCGGAATTCCTGTTCCTCGTCGGTGATCGAGAACCAGTATTTGATCAGCACGATGCCGGAACGCACGAGCATCCGTTCGAATTCCGGCACCGAGCGGAAGAACTCCTCGAGTTCGTCAGGGGTGCAGAAGCCCATCACGCGCTCGACGCCGGCGCGGTTGTACCAGCTGCGGTCGAAGAGCACGATCTCGCCGGCGGTGGGAAGATGCGGGACATAACGCTGGAAATACCATTGATGGCGTTCCCGTTCAGTCGGCGCAGGCAGTGCCACTGTGCGGCAGACTCGCGGGTTGAGCCTTTGGGTCACGCGCTTGATCGCCCCGCCCTTGCCGGCCGAATCCCGGCCTTCGAAAAGCACGACGACCTTCAGCTTCTTGTACTGAACCCAATCCTGCAGCCGAACCAGTTCGTGCTGCAACCGGAACAGCTCGCGGAAATAGATCTTCCGATCGAGCGTCTGCTCCGCCGGTTCGGTCATTCCTTCGACGACCAGATCGTCCAGCCGGTCTTCCTCCAGCTGCATTTCCAGCTCCTCATCGAAGCTGTCGGCGATTTCGGCCTTTATCCGGCTGAGCTGGTCCTGATGTGTTTTAGACATGGGCTTTCCCTTCCTGCTCAGTTGACAGGAGCATGTCACTGCAAAGTTAGTGTGACGGTTGGATAACCCACAGCTCGTTCACTTGTTCGCCTCTTTCGCCACTCCACATGCCGGCGAACTTTTTAGACGCCGCCTACACGAGATGGAGGCGTGCCTAGAGCAGCCCCGTTCGGTAATGGTCGACAAGGTTGCGGCAAGCGCGGATCGTCAGCGCCATGACGGTGAGCGTCGTGCCAGCGATGCCGCTGCCCGGAAAGGCGCTGGCGTCGGTGACGATGAGGTTCGGAGCATCCCACAGTTGATTGTAGGGATTGAGCACTGAAGCTTCCGGGCTTTCGCCCATGCGCGCACCGCCGGTTTCATGAATTGCTGCGCCCATGCACATGGTCTTGCGGAACCATGTGCGGAACATGAAGCGGCTGAAGGCATCGGCGTCGGGAAAGGCGCCTCTGCCCATCTCCTTGAGGCCGGTGGGCGATCCGATGAATTCAAGATCGCCGCCGACCTCTTTGACCATGGCGATCAACGTCTCCTCCTGCCGGCGGAGCAGCCGCCGCTCCTCCTCCTGCATGACGCAGCGAATGTGTGGCACCGGAATATTCCAGGCGTCCTTGCGCTTGCCATCGAGGGTGATGCGATTGTCGGCATAGGGCAGCATGCGGCCGAAGCCGAAGAAGGCGAGACGCGCATCGGCCTCCTGTGAAACCGGCGCCCTGCCGATGCTGCCCTGATAGTCGAAATCGCCGCGGGCGGCGTCACCCTCGCCGAAGCGCGGGATGAAGATGCCACCCGACGGATTGTAGAAAGGATCGACAGGAGCGGAATCGTCAATGGCCCAACCCTTCGCCTTGGGAAAGGAACCGAAGGCGAGGCATGGAAGCTGGTCCATGAAATAGCGCCCGAGCGCGCCCGAGCTGTTTCCGAGCCCAGAGGGATGTCTTGCCGATGCCGAATTCAGCAGCAGTCGCACGCTCTCAATCGGCGAGGCGGCAAGCACGATTGTCGCGGCGCGAGCCGTCGAAACCTTGCCCGTGTTGCGATCGATGAATTCCGCACCGGTGGCGCGGCCGGTTTTTTCGTCGGTGGTGATGCGACGCACGACGGCGTCATAACGGACGGTCAGCCGGCCAGTCGCCTTTGCGTCCCGCAGCGGTCGCGGCATGCGTTCGGCGTCCGGCGCGATATAGCGCCAGGAGATGACGCGCCGGTCCGGCCAGCGGCTTTCTACAGCCTGCTTGAATATCTGCTCGGCGGGCGTGAGGCTTGCCGGCTTCGCATAGACGCCGTCCGGCAATGTCGGCACATCGTCCTTGTTGCCGTAGAGCTCGAGATAGGCCTCGACTTCGTCATAGAAGGGCGCAAGCTCGTCATAGGAGATCGGCCAGTCCACGCCCTTTCCGTTGCGCGATCGGATCTTGAAATCATCGTCGGTCCAGCGCAGCAGCACGCGGCCGAAACTGTGCAGACGCCCGCCACCCTGGCGGCCGCGGATCCAGAGAAAGGGCTCGTTCTTCGGCGTCGTATAGGGGTTCTTGCGATCGTTGACGAAGAAGTGGCTGAAGCGCTCGGTAAAGAAGGCCGCCCGCGCCTGGATCGGCTGGCCCTTCAGGGTGGCGCGCGCACGCTCCCATATATTGATGCTGCTTGCCGGCGCCTTCTTGCGTGCCGGGTCGAAATCCCTGGGGCCGACGGCCGGCCCAGCCTCGAGCAGCAGCACCGACAGGCCCTTGGCCGTCAGCTCTTTGACCGCGAAGGAACCCGCCGCGCCGGAGCCGATCACCAGCGCATCATAAACGATCTCAGACATGTCTTTTCAAATCCTGTCCTGGAGCAATTCCTCAATGCAGCGCAAAGCGCATCCGAAATTGCGGGAAAGCAAAGGAATGGCGCGTCAAAGCCGCGATCCATCGGCAGCGAAGAGTGACGCCTTGGTGATATCAAGGCCCGGAGCCATGGCATCGCCGGGCTTGAAGTCGACGTCGCCCATGAAACGAAGGGAGAGACTGTGCTCCGCCCAGTCGAACCAGACGACGGCATCCGAACCCATCGGCTCGACGACGGAAACACGGCCAGCAATCGTGGGAAGCCCGCTTGCCGCCCCGTCGAGCACAAGGTGCTCAGGGCGAAAGCCTAACGTAACAGGTCCTTCCACGGCAGCCGTGCGGAAGGCATAGTCGGTGAGGTCGACGGCTAGGCCGTTGCTTCTGAAGACGGGTGCTCCGCCGCCGCGCTCGATCCGGCCCTCGACGAAATTCATCGCCGGAGCACCGATGAAGCCGGCGACGAAGAGATTGGCCGGACGGCGGTAGATCTCGGCCGGCGAAGCGAGCTGCTGGATCACGCCGTCGCGCATGATGGCGATGCGGTCGGCGAGCGTCAGGGCCTCGACCTGATCGTGGGTCACGTAAATCATGGTATTGCCGAGGCTTTGATGCAGCTTCTTGATCTCGACGCGCAATTCGTTGCGCAGCTTGGCGTCGAGATTCGACAGCGGCTCGTCGAACAGGAACACATCCACTTCTCGCACCAGTGCCCGGCCGATGGCGACGCGCTGGCGCTGGCCGCCGGACAGCTCGGCAGGACGCCGGTCGAGCAATGTGTCGAGATGGAGAAGCGCGGCCGTGCGGGCGACGCGTGCCTCGATCTCGGCCTTTGGCAGGCCTGCGACGCGAAGCCCGAAGGAGAGGTTCTTGCGGACCGACATGCGCGGGTAGAGTGCGTAGGACTGGAAGACCATGCCGATGCCACGGTCCTTCGGCTCCTCCCAGCTGACATTCTTGCCCGAGATCCAGATTTCGCCTGCAGTAATGTCCTGCAACCCGGCGATGGCGTTCAGAAGCGTGGACTTGCCGCAGCCGGAAGGGCCGAGCAGCACCAGGAATTCGCGCGGCGCGATATCGATCGACATCTTCTCGATCACTGTATGGTCGCCATAGGCGATCTTCAGATCCTTGACGGAGACGGCAGATTGCATGGAATACGTTACCCCTTGACTGCGCCGGCGGCGATGCCGCGCACGAACCAGCGGCCGGACAGGAAATAGATGGCGAGCGGAACGATGGCGGTCAGGATCGTCGCCGCCATGTTCACGTTATAGGTCCGCTCGCCCATCGTGGTGTTGACGATGTTGTTGAGCTGCACGGTCATCGGCAGGTTGTCCCGGCCGGCGAAGACGAGGCCAAGCAGGAAGTCGTTCCAGATGCCGGTGAATTGCAGCATCGAAACCACGACCACCATCGGCACGGCGATCGGCAGCATGATCTCGAAGAAGATGCGCCAGAAGCCGGCGCCGTCGACGCGCGCGGCCTTGCAGAGCTCCTCCGGCACGCTGACGAAATAGTTGCGGAAAAGCAGCGTCACCAGCGGCAGTCCGAAGATGACATGGACGAGAATGATGCCGGCGAGCGAATTATAGAGACCGATATTCGCCATGGCGCGAACCATCGGATAGAGGAAGATCTGATAGGGGATCAGACCACCGGCCATGAGCAGGCCGAAGAGCGCATTTGCCCCACGCGGCCGCCAGAGCGACAGCGCATAGCCGTTGACGGCGCCGATGAAGACCGAGAGCGCGACGGATGGCACGGTGATCGCCACCGAATTCCAGAAGCCGCTACGAATGCCGACGCAGACGGTCCCCATGCAGGCGCCCGACCAGGCGGTCACCCAGGCGGAGAAATCGAGCGTGGCAGGCAGGGCAAAGATCTGCCCGAGCCGGATTTCGTCCATCGACTTCAGCGAAGTGACGACCATCGTATAGAGCGGCAGAAGGAAGAAAAGCGCAGCGCCGACCAAGAAGGTATAAAGGCCGATGCGTCCCGCCGTGATCCGTGCCGGCTTCGGCCCATTCGGGTGAGGCTGGTTCATCACGCCCCTCCCTTTGCCTGGTTGCGCATGTGCATCGCGTAACGGAACGGCGCGACTGCGATGACGACGCCGAGGACGAGCACCGTCGCGCCTGCTGTGGCAAGGCCGAGGTTCTGGCGCCCGAACAGATTGTCCATGATGAATTTCGCCGGCACTTCGGTCGCATTCCCGGGGCCACCATTGGTCATGGCGACGACGATGTCGTAGGTCTTGATCACGCCCATGGCGAGCAGCATGCCGGCAGCGGCGAGCGCCGGCCCGAGCTGGGGCAGAATGATGGAGACATAGATGCGCCAGACGGGAATGCCGTCGATGCGCGCCGCCTTCCACTGCTCGGCCTCGATGCCGCGTATGCCGGCAAGCGCAATCACCATGACGAGCCCCGCGCCCTGCCAGACGCCGGCGAGCACGAGCGCGTAGTTCGCCATGTCGCGATTAACCACCCAGTCGAGCACGAAGCTTTCCCAGCCGAGCGAACGCACGCTTGCCTGAATGCCGAGTGTGGGATTGAGCATCCATTGCCAGATCAGCCCCGTCACCACGAACGACATGGCGTAGGGATAGAGGAAGATCGTCCGAAAGGCGCTTTCGAAGCGGATCTTGCGGTCCAGTGCTGCGGCCAGCAGGAAGCCGAGCACCAGACAGCCGGCCACATAGAGGACACCGAAGATCAAGACGTTTTGCAGCGAGGCGAGCCATTTGGCGGATGCGAAGAGCTTCGCATACTGTGCAAAGCCGACATAGGTCGAGGACGGAAAGAGTGTGGAGTTGGTGAAGGACAGCCGGATCGACCAGGCCATGGTGCCGATGAAGACCACGACCGCGGCGAACCATGTCGGCAAGAGGGCGATGGTCGCGGAAAGATTACGCTTGCGTTTGACGGACATCGGCCAGCTCTTTGACGGATGGAAAGCGGAACACCCGCCGCCGCGTAGCACGCAGCGGCCGGCAGCCGTGGCCATCGGGGTCGGCCCGACACCACGGGCACGATCCTACTCGAAGATGGCGAAGAAGTTTTCGGCAGCGGTCCCCGCGTCGTTCGAACCGCCGCTCCAATATTCGTCGACGAAATCATCGAGCGCGCCGACCTGCTGGGGCGTGAGCACGATCGCCTGATCCGGCACGATGGCGCCGGCGCTCATCAGTTCGAGACCCTTTTGGGCGCAGGCATCGAGTTTCGACTTGTCGACATCGGAGCGCATCGGAACCGAGCCCTTCTTGAGGGCGAATTCAACCTGGACGGTCGGGTCCATGACGACCTCGGCGAGAAGCTTCTGCGCCTTGTCGGTCTGGGCGTTGCCGGTCTTCGGGAACCAGAGGGCGTCGGCGATATAGACCATGCCCTTGGATTCAGGAGCGATCATGCAGCCATAATCCTTGCCCGGCTCCTGGCCGGCAACTGTGAATTCGCCCTTGGCCCAATCGCCCATGAACTGCACACCGGCCTTGTCCGTGATCAGCATGGCGGTTGCGTCGTTCCAGTTACGGCCGGCCGCGCCCGCATCGACATAGCCGCGCAGCTTGCCGAGGATTGCGAGCGTCTTCTTCACGCCCTCGACTGAGGCTTCGCCTTTGTCCTTGTCGGCATAGATCTTCAGGAAGCCGTCGGTCCCGACCTGCGAGAGCAGGATCATGTTGAAGACCTTGGTCTGCTGCCAGGGCTGGCCGCCCCAGGCGACCGGGATGATACCGGCGGCCTTGAGCTTGTCGAGATCGATGAAAAACTCGTCCCAGCTCTTCGGTTCCTGCGCAATACCAGCCTTGCTGAAGGCTTCCTTGGAATAGAAGACCCAGCTTTCGCCATGGGCGCCTGTTGGAGCGAGATAGACCTTGCCGTCATAGGAAATGAGATCATGGATCGATTTCGGCAGGGAATCAGCCCATTTGCCGGCGGCGGCTACGTCGTCTATTGGATTGAACAGGCCCTGGCTGACGAAATCGGCGGCGGCAAGACCGATGACGCCCTGCTTGGCGCCCGGCGCGTCACCGGCAACGATGCGGTTCTGGAAGGCGGCATCGGCCGCGCCGAAACCGGCGATCGAGGAATCCTTCCAGACGCCCCCGCGCTTTTCGAATTCGCTTCTGATGACGTTCAGGGCCGCGGCTTCGCCGCCCGACGTCCAGGACGACATGATCTCGATCGTCGGCTTGTCCTCGGCATGCGCCGCGGCGACGAGACCGGCGAAAGCAACGCCGGCAAGAAAAAGCTTCATCATGGTCTTCATTGTTCCACCTCTTGGAAATGCCCTCTTGGCGGGGCGTTTGTCGTCTTCGGAATAATATCAGCGATAGATCGGCAGGAGCGCCTGCCGGACGAGCGTCAGCCCGTTGGCGATGTCGCGGACGGGATCCGGCGCGGCATCGAGTTCTAGGATCGCCCAGCCTTCATAGGCCCGGTCGCGCAGCAGCCGGATCCAGGCCGGCCAGTCGACCCGTCCGAGGCCGAAGCCGCAGAAATAGGGCTGGTGGCGTTCATGGATGTGCTTGTCGATCGGGGTGTCGGCAGGCATCGGACCGATCGCATCCTTCCAGTGAGCGATGATCATCCGCTCGTGATGGCGATCGACGAGCTGGACGGGGTCGGAGCCGGCAACGATGATATGGGCCGTGTCGGGGCACATATGCACATAGGCCGGATCGGTCAAAAGCATCATCAGGTCGACGTCGCGCGCGCCGGCAAAGACCGAATGCGCCTCCGTGTGCAGCGCCAGCCGGACGCCCCTGCCATGGAGGATCGCGCCGAGCCGGTTGAGGAAATCCGCGATTGCCTTGGCACGGTCGAAATCATGGAACTGCACCGGCTGGGCGCCGAGAGTCTGGCGGAGGGGCGCGCCGATCACCATGATGTCGCTGCCGCAGGCTTTCAGGAAATCGGCATATTGTTCCGCCTTGTCGATCAGCGCGCGCTGGGCTTCAGGGTCGGTAAAGTCTCCCGCTGCCTCGAGCTCGGCAAAGAAGCCGCTGCAAAGCGTCAGCCCGCGCCTTGCCAGTTCGGCGGCAAAGCCGTCAATCGAACCATAGGTCTTGATCGCGTCCTGCCAGTTGAAGGGAGAGAAGGTCAACTCGACACCGGTGACGCCGGAAGTCTGGACGCTGTCGAGGATCTTGTCCCAGAAGGCGCGCGGCGCGGCGCGTGCATGGTCGACAATTGCATCATGGCTGCCGACGCCCCAGAAGCCGGGATGGAAGAACGTCACGAGATCGACGCCGAAGCGTAGTCTGTCGTCAGTGGCCATAACCTATCCATTCTCAAGCCACGATCCATCTGCATGCGAAGCAGCGGCTACGCATGCAATAAATCATGCATTTCAAAGCCTTAGAAACGGCAATCGTTTGCCATGCACAAATGATAGCCAAGCTGGTTTTTTAAGCAAGCGATTTTTGGCAAACGTTTGCTATAAATCGTCACCTGCCTTAGAATCGCAAATCGAAGCATCCGGGAGGCGGAATTAAAGGTGAATAAAAACAAAGATGTGGCGGCAGAAGAGCCGTCCGGCGCGTTGATGGCTGACGTTGCGCGGCTCGCCGGTGTCGCGATATCGACGGTCAGCAGGGCGCTTGCCAATCCCGGACGGGTCAACGAGAAGACCCGCGCCAAGATCAATGCGGCCGCTAGGCAACTCGGCTACACGCCGAACGCGATGGCGCGCGGCCTGAGGGTTGGAAAATCGAACATCATCATGATCATCCTGCCGGGATCGCTTTATTATGGCGTCTCCCAAATCATTCCTCAGGTCCTGCAGAGCATCAATAAGACGCTGATCCAACGCGGCTATAACCTGATGATCGCCAACCTTGATCGCGACGAGGCCTCCGAGCGACACATTCTGGATCTCGCCTTCGGCGGCAGCGTGCGCGGCGCCATCATCCTGTCGTCGAAGCTACCGGAGGTCGAGGGGCGTTCGCTGGCAAATTCCGGCCTGCCGATCGTGTCGATGCTGCTCGACATGAGCGATGCGGGCCTGCAGAGCGTCGTTACCAACGATCGCGAGGCTGTGCGCGACGTCACGGCCGAGCTGGTCCGGCTGGGGCATAGGCGGTTCTTCTATCTTGCCGGCCCTGAAGGCAATTATCACGATGTCGAGCGCTATGGCGGCGTGCTCGAGGCGCTCGATGCAGCCGGCTTGCCACAGCAGGCGGTGCGTCGCTCGGGCGGTCGGCTCGATTATCAGCACGGCTTCGACATCGGCGTTCAGGCGGCGGACGATTTCACGAAGCTGGCCGAAAAACCAACAGCGGTTATCGCCACCAGCGATGACATGGCCATTTCATTCATCAGCCGCATCAAGCGTGCAGGCTTGTGCATCCCCGATGATCTGTCCGTCGTCTCCTTCGACGGCTCGCCGGTCTGCGAATTCTCCGCGCCGCCACTCTCAACGATCGAGCAGCCGGTGGAAGAGATGGGCCGCGCGGCGGTGGAACTCCTGCTCGACACCATTGGCCGGGCGCAAAACCCGGCAAAGCTGCGCACCGTCATCCGCAGCAGGCTTATCCTGCGGGAGAGCATCGCCGCTGCGAAAACTTGACGATGCCGGAACCGGCGGCCTCTCGTTATGAGGGGCCGCACCATCAATTCTGAAGCTCCATTCAAATCATCAAGCGGCTCCGGCGGTTCTTACAACCGAGCGGGAGATTTTGGTTGTCAGTAATACAATCGTCCGGCAACATTACTGGCTAGCTTCTTGAACTGAATAGTATTGCCACCAGCGCGTTGAGGAGACGGGCATGTGCGCAGAGCTTGTTGAACGTCGGCTGGCGGCTATTCTGGCTGCCGATGTGGTGGGCTATAGCCGCCTTCTGGAAGCCAATGAAGAGGAGACGCTCAACGCCCTTCGTCAGCATCGCCGGGAACTCTTCGATCCTGCTGTCGCAACCCATGGCGGACATATAATCAAGGTCATGGGTGATGGTTTTCTGGTCGAATTCGGCAGCGTGCTAAGTGCGGCACGCTGCGCTGTCGAAATCCAGCGCGGCATGCTGGAGCGCAACATAGGGATTCCAGCGGACAGGCACTTTGCGTTCCGCATAGGCTTGAATCTCGGCGACATCGTCTTCGATGAAGATGACTTTCATGGGGACGGCATTAATGTCGCGGTCCGGCTGCAAGCTCTTGCAGCCCCTGGCGGTATCGCCTGTTCGGCGGCCGTGCGCCACGAAGTCGCCAACAAGCTCGGCCTCGGTTTCGCAGACCAGGGCGCCATGACCGTCAAGAATATATCCCGACCGGTCCATGTCTATTTTGCCGATTGGGGCAATGCCCCCTCCAGCGAAGAGATTCCGCTTATGGCAGGCGGACACACACGGGCGCCCTTCAACAAGCCGTCGGTTGCAGTTCTGCCATTCGCCAACATCAGCAACGATCCCGAGCAGGATTTCTTCAGCGACGGCATCACCGAAGATCTCATCACTGATCTGTCGAATGTTTCAGGCCTGTTCGTCCTAAGCCGCAACACTGTCTTTACGTGGAAAGGCCGGAGCGAAAACCTCCAACGCATCGCTGCCGAACTCGGCGTTGCCTATATCGTGGAGGGCAGCGTCCGCAAGGCAGCAAATCACGTCCGGATCAATGCGGAATTGATTGAAGCAGCGAGCGACGGTCATGTCTGGGCCGCGCGTTACGACCGCGACCTGACCGACATTTTCGAAATGCAAGACGAGATCGTGAAGGCAATCGTCGGGCAGCTCAAGGTCAAGCTGCTGCCGGAGGAGAAGCGGGCAATCGAGCAGGCGCCGACAGAGAGCGTTGAGGCCTATACGCATTTCCTCCGGGGGCGCGAATACTACCATATTGCCTCACGCTCCAACCATCTGATGGCCAGGCGGAGCTTCGCCAGAGCCATCGAACTGGATCCGGGTTATGCCCGCGCCTATGCCGGCATCGCGGTCTGCGATGCGCGCCTGCGGTCTCAATTCGGCGCTGAAATTCCGGTGGAGGATATTCTTGCAAACACGGCGACGGCGCTCGTTATCGATCCCAATCTGGCGGAGGCCTATGCGGCCAAGGGATTTGCTTTGGCGGTGGCCGGCAATCGCACTGAGGCAGTTTCCGCATTCGAGCAGGCTTTGTCGCTCGATGCCAATTGCCACGAGGCGAACCGCTACTATGCCGAATTTTGCGTGACGGACGGTCAGTTCGAACTTGCGGCTACGCACTTTCAGCGGGCGATGGAAATCAAACCTGCCGACTACGGTGCACCGATCATGCTTGTGAATGTCTTACGTTCACTCGGACAAATAGATAAGGCCAGCAGCTATGCCAGGATCGCATTGAAAAGGGCGGAGGAGGAACTGCGGCTCCACCCAGAGAATGCCAATGTTGCCTGCCTGGGAGCGACGGCCCTTGCCTTCCTCGGTGTTCGCGACACCGCACTGGAATGGTTGGCGCGCTCCCTGGCGACGGATCCCGATGACATAAACATTCAGTACAACGCCGCCTGCACCTATGCACTGCTTGGCGAGATCGATCGGGCGATAGACTTGCTTGAAGTCTGGATGCCGCAAGTCGGTATCGAAATGCGACTCTGGTTCAAGAATGATTCCGATCTCGATCCCATCCGCAGTCACCCGCGTTATTTGAAACTGGTTTCACTGTCTGAATAACGCCCCTAATACTATTTTATTACTTGCTAAATCTGCCGCGAGCGTCGAATGTCAACTTAAACTGGCAATCATGAAAGTCTTTTGAGGGGGAGCGGATGGGCACCCGGTTCAGACTTTTTGTGCAGCCTCCCTTTGAAGATGCTCGGTCCAGTCCCGAGATTGTCGAAGTGTCGTCTCCGTTGGGCAGCCTGACCGCTGGTCCGGCCGACGATCGCATGTTTGTTGTTGAGCCGGTCGGCAAAATCTCTCCCTATGGCGTAAACCACGGCCCGCTCGGAACGCCGTATATGTCCCTTCCGCCCTGGACCGGCAAAATCCTCGAGCCGGCCAATCCCGACTGGGGCGGCAATTTCGACCATCTCCGACCTTCGATGCCCGGTTTCGAAGCCGCACATGTCTTCGGCTGCGTCCGGTTCACACTCGATGTCTGGGAGCGCTATCTCGGCCAGCCGCTTACGTGGCATTTTCGCGATCATTACGACCGATTGGAAATCTCCATTTTGCCGCAGTGGGACAATGCTCAGTACGGCTATGGCTTTCTTGAAGTCGGCAGCCAGTTCGAGAAGGACGGGCGCATCCTTCCCTTCAGCCTGGATTTCGACGTCATCGCCCACGAGGTGGGACACGCGATCATATTCAGCGTCCTCGGCGTACCGCGCCCGGGAACCGAGTATCCGGAATATCTCGGTTTCCAGGAGGCCTTCTCCGACTGCGTGTCGCTGATCGCTGCCATGCATTTTCCATCGGTGATCGATAATGTTCTTGAGGAGACGTGCGGCAACCTTTACCGGGCAAATCGCCTGGCCCGTTTTTCGGAATTTTCGCCGCATCGCCAAATTCGTTCGGCAAACAACAAACGGACGATGGCCGAGTTCACTCGTGGCTGGAAGGACGAACACGAGCTCTCGCAACCGCTCACCGGTGCGGTATTCGATATACTCGTCGATATCTTCCACGAGAGCCTGGTGGCGCGAGGTCTTATCTCGCGGGCCGTCGAAGATCTCTCCGATATTGCCGAGTTCGATCCGACTGCCGAGGCACCCGTACAGCACGCTTTCGACCGCGCTTTTGGGCGGAACCCGGATGGATTTGTCGAAGCGCTGCTCGATGCACGAGACATCGCCGGCACATATCTGGCCGAAACCTTGTGGGCTCTCGCACCCGATTTTCTGGACTACGGCGACGTCGCGGAAACGATGCTTGCAGTTGATCGGAAGGAAAGTGGCGGCCAATTCGCGGGGATCATCACCGGAAATTTCGGGCAACGGGCGATCGGCGAGCTACACGCCGGCGCGCCTCTCAAGGGTAGCGAGCATCGCAGCCATTTTCACTCTGCGCGAATATTGCTGCCGAGAGATCATCTGAAGCTTCCGAAGATGAGCTATCGCGAGAAAGTTCTGCTGTCGACATCAGCTAGGAGTCAATGATCACAGAGATGGAGGGAGAAGTGGCAGACAATGAAACTTTACTAGGCATATCATCGATACATCTGTTCGGACGTCCGCTGAGCGATCTGATCCTTAGAGGAGGCCCCATTTATCAGAATCTAAGCGTACCAATAGCGGGAAGAAATAATTTTCTGAGAGACCAGCTTGGTGCAGCTGACGCGGTTCTGGCGCGAATCTTCGCCTTCTCCTTCGAGGGGGCGTTCGTTGAACTTGGTCGACCAGCGATCTTCGTTGTCCACGGCCCGGGAGCCGACCCTGACGATCCGCCGCCGAGGAACGTGGGTGGCGATATCGAGTATGACAGATTGTATCGGGCTCCTGGTTCGAGCGCGCGAACCGGCCTTGGCTCCCAATTCGGAGCACTCGCCAAGGACATGAGGGTCTGGATTTATGACAAGGGCGACGTCTCGATGAGACTGGATGCTGAAACAGGAACCCTCGAGCAAATCCTTCTGTCGGCCGAGGTTTCCTCTGACCCCCGTGGGATGGCGAGCGGCGCGATGTCCAGATCGGGCGGTGCCTTGTCCCGTTCCGGTGGCGTGATGTCAAGATCAGGCGGGTTCATTCCTCGAAGATCAGGCGATAACGAGTAATCCAAGTTAAGACGGATGAGGGAGGATCATATGCCCGCCGCAACCCCTAAAGTTAAAATCGAGCGCCTCGAGCCGGAGACCGTCGTTGCGCCATTACTTGTTCGAACGCCCTTTAAAATAATAGGCTCCGGTCTCAGCAACAAGATATATGTCTATATCTCTACTCAGCCAGACGGGAGTGACGACGTTTCAAACCCAACTAGCAGCGACGAGAAAGAAACCTATAAAATCAAGATAGATACCGACGGCTCCGCGACGAGCACAGACAAAGTGTTGTCGCTCATTGTTAAACCGGAACTAGATGCCGGCCCATTCGACGAAAAAACTGAGTTCTGGATTGCCATAAAACTGGATGACATGAAGGGCAAAGTTGAAGCGACACGAAAAACATTCAAACTTGTCTAACTCGAGACTACTATCGATCGCAGATTGAGGGCCTACGGGCCTTAAGCGCTTTGGTCTCAATAGCGCCGGCTGCCATCACGGCGTCCGGCGCTATGTCCCCACAGGGCGCGGATTGCGCTCCATCAAAACTTCGTCTGACCCCATCAGTCGGCGCGCCGTGCTACGAAAATCACAACACCGGGCGATCTGAATCTTCGGCTATGCCCGGTGCCTAAGGCGGGCAAATCGGTCATCGAGGTCAGCAATCTGGCGCCGGTGCTGAAAGCCAAGGGCCTCGTCGTCGACATCTGACGAACGACGGAGGGCTCCAAGGGCTCATGTCCTAAGATCGGTCTGGACACTATTATGGACACATGTTCTATAAAGTGGACAGATTTGACGGGAGCGCGCCATGCATCTATCCATGTGGACTTACCCCTGGGACATCCAGGACCAGGGACTCGACGCGTTTGCCGCCGAGCTTACCGGCCGGGCGGGCCTCACCACGGTCAGCCTGGCGACCTCCTATCATGCTGGCCGTTTCCTGCAGCCGCGCAGCCCGCAGCAGAAGGCCTACTTCCCCGAAGACGGGACGGTCTACTTCTGGCCGGATGAAAGCCTGTGGCAGGACAAGGTGATCCGGCCGCTGATGGCCAGCAATGTGACCGAGCGCGGCGATATGCTGGAAGCACTCGTCAGGGATCGGGAGGTGACTGGTCTCAAGGTTTCCTGCTGGACGGTCTGCCTGCACAATAGCCGCCTCGGCATGCTGCATCCCGCCCACGTGACGCGCAACGCCTTCGGCAATCCCAACTATTACAATCTTTGCCCCTCCAGCCCGGCGGCGCGCGATTATGCCGTCACCCTTGTCCGCGACATCACGGTGAATTACCGGCCCGACATGGTGGAACTCGAAAGCCCGAACTTCATGGGCTTCGCGCATGAATACCATCACGAAAAAGATGGTGTCGGCCTGAATGCCGAAGACGATTTCCTGCTGTCGCTCTGCTTCTGCGACCACTGCACGGCGTGCGCCGTAAAGTCCGGCGTTCCGGTCGAAGGCGCGCGGCGATTGGTGGCGGGCTTCATTGCGGAACTCTGCGAACGGGCCGTGCCGGAACGGCAGTTCCCGGATTTTCCGGCAGCTGGCATCGATGCCTTCCGCAGCCATCCCGATCTCTATGCCTATCTCGCCTGGCGCAGCGAACCGGTGAACAGTCTGATCGGCGAGATCAAGGCGGCGGCCGATCCGGCGAGCCGTATCGTGCTGATCGACCTGAAGGACGGCTGGCTCGGCGGCGTCGATCTTGCAGCAGTGGGCAGGCTCTGCGACGGGGCTATTCTCTGTTGCTACGACATGGAGCCCAATGCCGTCGGTGATGTCATCCGCACCGGCCGGGCGGCACTTGGATCGGAGAAATTCCTGGGGGTCGGCCTGCGTGTCTTCTATCCCGAAGTCGGCGAAGCCGCGGTGCTGACCGCCCGCGCCAAGGCCGCCGTCGATGCCGGCGCCGACGGCGTGAATTTCTACAATTACGGCCTCATCCCGGCAAAACGCCTCGACTGGGTCAGGGCGGCAGTCGCCTCCATCACCTAGGCCGCGATGAGCTCGGCAACCTGGATCAGGCAGTCCCCCGCCTGGCTGTCGCAATGCAGCCGATGGGAAATGACGATGCCGCTCTCCGCAAAACGCAGCTCTTCCTCCGGCTGCTCAAGGCGTTCCAGGTCGTGATACCATCCGGCGAGATCGCCGGCCGAGACGGTGGCGCCGAGGGCGGCAGCAGGCTCAAACCAGCCTCTGCGATTGGCGTAGATGCCCTGGCTGTGCCGGGACAGCGAAAGCAGCTGCAACGGTCCCGGCTCCGGGAACGGAGCGCGTGAGAGGACCGGGCGTTCGACGATGCCGAGCGTCACGAGCAGGCGGTCGATCGCCGCCGCCGTGAAGGCCATTGTCGCGGGAGTCACGGTTCCGCCGCCGCCGAACTCACCGGAAAGACCGATTATTCCGGCCCGTGCCGCAGCCCCCATCGATGTCGGCGCCGCCGACCCGTTATCGGCGATGAAGGCATGCGATGCGCCCATCGCCCGCATGAGCAAGACGGACCGCTCGAAGCGAGCGAGATCAGCCTGCCGCTCGATAAGCGTGCAGGCCAGATGCGCCATCGACGTGCCGCCCGAATGCAGGTCGAGCACAACGTCATGGCGCGGAAAGAGGTCGTGCTCCAGGAAATGCGCCATCCGCGCCGTCGGCGACCCTATGGGATCGCCGGGAAAGGCCCGGTTGAGGTTGCCGGCGTCGAAGGGCGAACAGCGCTTGGCCGCCATAACCGCCGGCAGGTTCGCCATCGGCAGGATGGTGACGGCGCCGCGGATTTCGGCGACATCAAGCAGGCGCATCAGCCGGCCGAGCTGGAGCTCGCCCTCATATTCGTCGCCGTGATTGCCCGCCATCAGCAGCAGAGACAGGCCCTCGCCATTCCTGAGATGGAGGACCGGGATGCGGATCTGATAATAGGGCGAACGGTCTACCGAATAAGGAATGGCGAGTTGGCCGGCCTGCCGGCCCTCGCGCGAGAAGTCGATCGGATTGACAATGCCGCTGTGCATCATGTCTCCAGTCCGGGCGGTTACTTCGCCCTCAGAGCGCGGCGATCGCGGTCATTTCGACGCGCAAATCGGGATCGGCGAGGCGTGCTTCGGTGCAGGCGCGCGCCGGCGGGTTTTCGATGTCGATCCAGCCGTCATAGACGCCGTTCATCGCCTCGAAATCGACGATTGCCGGCAGGAAAACATTGACGGCGATCAGACGCGAGCGGTCCGTACCGGCTTCCTTCAAAAGAGCGTCGATCTTGCCGAGCACATCGCGAGTCTGCTCTTCGATCCCAGCCTTGCGATTTTCCGCGACCTGGCCGGCAATATAGACGAGACCGCCATAGCTGACGGCTTGGCTCATTCGCGAACCTTTCTGATAACGTTGGATCATGGGCAGGTTTTCCTTTTCTTGCTTTTGAAGGGAGAATTCAGCCGAAGCTTGTGAGATAGGCGGCCGTCACCGAATGGTCTGGCTCGAGACCATAGAGAATGGCGTGGCGGTCAAGGCAGGTGCAGGGATGCGAGATGCCGAACTCGATGACGTCGCCGACGCAGACGTCGCTCCCTTCGGGAAGAGCGACGAAGGCGTGCTGATCGTTGAGGCGGAAAACCTCGGCGCCCTTGAGGTCGCCGAGATATGACCGATCGCGATAGAGCGCCAGCGGCCGCGGCAGCCCCTGGTCCATCGCCACGTCGCGCAGGCCCATGCCTGCGATCGCAAGCCGCGGCTCCGGCCGCGACAGGACCTCCGCCCAGACTCGCAGCGCCGGACGAAAACCCGCCGCCGCCGAAAGCGTCTCGCGGCCGATACGGAAGCCGCCGCGCGCATCGAGGCCGGCAAGGCCGCGCTCGTAGACGCCGTGATCGTGGAAGAAGATGGCGCCGCTTCGCAGGATCAGCCGGCAGGCCGGATCGGCGGCAACCGCGGCTGAAAGCCCGGCGATCACGAGATCGAAAAACACCGAGCCGCCTGATGTCACAAGAAGCGGTCGGTCAGGGCCTGTGCGGGCGCGCACCTTCGACAGAAAATCTGCCGTCATTGCCATCAGAGCCTCGATGCGAACAATTGTCTCTGCCGCATCGGCGGTCGCGGCAGCACCTTCATAGGCGGCAATGCCGCTCAACCGGAAGGTCGACGTCTCGGCGGCAAGAATTGCATCGAGAACTGCCTCAGCGGCAGCGGCGCTGCGGATGCCGGCCCGGCCCGCGCCGAGCTCCACCAGCAGGCCCAGAGGCGGCAGGTCCGTACGCTCTCGCCACGCCGACAGGAGCGCTTCGACGAGTGCCGCCGAATCCACGAAGATGTGGAGTTCGGCATCGGCATACCGGCCGAGCAAAGCCGCGAGCCGTCGGGCGGCTGCCGCCCCGCCGATCTCGTTGGCGAGGATCAGGCGGCGCTGTCCCGCCTCGAGCAGCACGGCGGCCTGGCGGATATCGGCGACCGTGGCGCCCCAGGCGCCAGCCGCCACAAGCGCGTCCGCGAGCGCCGTCGACATCGGCGTCTTGGCATGCGGAGCGATTTCGGCATCGTGGCTATTTACATAAGCGATCATCAGGTCGACATTGGCAGAGAAGGCCTGCCGGTCGAGCGAGATCAGCGGCAGAGCCATCCTGCCGTCATAAGGCTTCCAGCCCTGTTTGCCGATTTCCGAGAGCGGAAGCGGTGGATGACCCGGCGCAAAGCCCCGCACCCGCTCATCGATCAGCACGTTTTCCCACACAGCATGAAGGTCAGACATGGCAGCCCCTCCCGGCGTCGGCCGGGTCGGCGATCCCGAGACGGTAGGTATCGTTGGCGGTGGCGAAGAACAGGGCGCGCTGGTCGTCCGGAGAAAGCCGCGAGGCGACCGTACGGAAAACCCCATAGACCTCGTCGAAAGAGGCGTGCAGACCTGCGACCGGAAAATCGCTCGCAAACATCGAACGTTCAGGCCCGAAACAATCGAGGCAATGCTCGATCACCGGCCGCAGGCTCTCAAGCGTCCAGTTATTGTCGTAGGCGACGAGATCGGAAATCTTCAGGCGCATGTTGGGTTCTTTACCGAGTGCCCGCAGGCCGCGGCGCCAGAGCGTCATGCCATCCTGCGTCCGGTCGACGGGGCTTCCGCCGTGGTTGAGGACGAAAAGCGTCTCCGGAAAGGCCTGTACGAGCTTAAGCGCTTCATCCATCTGCCAGGGATAAAGCATCAGGTCGAAGACCAGCCCCAGCCGCGTGGCATGCGCGAGCCCCGCCCGCCAGACAGGATCGCTCATGCGATCCGGACTCGACGCAAAACTCTTCGCTGCATCGGCATGCCAGCTGAGAATATCGCGGATGCCGACGACATTGGGATTTTCAGCTTCCGCCTCGATCAGGCGCAGAGCATCCGGCCGGTCGAGGGCAATGCCGGCGACATAACGGTGCGCCACCCCGGAGTCGCGGTCGAGGCCATCCAGCCAACGGCTCTCCTCCAGCGGGTAGGCAACGGACCAGCCGGCCTCGACATGGACGGTCGCAACCACGTTCTGGCGCGCGGCGTCGGCGCGATAATCGTCGATGCCATAGTCGCGCAGGATCGATGCCAAGCTCCCGAACACCATCCCTTCATCTGATACCCGCGCCTTCTGAAGCCAGGGATGACGCTGCAGGCCGAGATCCCAGAGATGGTGGTGCGGGTCGATCACCGGCCCGTCGTAACCTCCCGTCATCGGCGCGCCTCCCGGCCGGAAACGAGCAGAAGGGCAAGGATCAGAGTGCCGAACATGATCGACCGCCAGCCGGGCGAGGCGTTGACGACAGTGATCAGCGCCGTCGCCGTCACCAGCAGGATCGCTCCCGGAATGGTCCCGGCATAGGTGCCGCGCCCGCCGAGGATTGAAGTGCCGCCGAGCACGACGGCGGCGATAGAGGTCAACAGATAGGGATCGCCAATGCCGACATACCCCTGCCGGTTCATGCCGAGCACCAGAATGCCGGCAACCCCTGCGAAAAAGCCCGACAGAGTATGGGCGATCAGTGTGTTGCGCGTGACGCTGACGCCGGAAAGCCGGGCGGCCAGCGGGTTCGCCCCAAGCGCAAGGAAACGGGCACCGATCGGCATGCGGTGGACGAGCAGGAGGACGACGGCCGCGACGGCAAGCCACAGAATGATGCCCGAGGGAATGCCGAGCGGCCGCGACTGCCCGAGCATGATGACTGCGGGATTGCTGACGGTGACGGCGCTGCCGCCGGCGACGATGACGAGCAGGCCCTGCAGGAAGGTCGCCATGGCAAGTGTCATGATGATCGGCGGGACGCGGAGATAGGTGGCACCTGCGCCGTTGATCAAGCCGATGCCGGTGGCAATGGCAAGCGCCGCCGCGATGCCGGCAAGACCGGTCGGATCCCATCCCGGCGAAATCAGCGGCAGCAGGATGGCCGTGACTGTAATAACAGCGCCGACGGAAAGATCGATGCCGCCCATTAGGATGACGAGCGTCTGCCCCGCGGCGACGATGCCGATCACCGCGGCGAGCTCGAGAAGGTAGCGCAAATGGCCGTAGGCGCCGAAGCCGCGCAGCGTAAAGCTTGCGACGATCCAGACGAGCGCCACCAGAAGAAATGTCAGCAGCGGCGGGTTGCGGAACGTCGATCGGATGATGTTCAACGTCTTGCCCTCCACGCGCCGAGAAGTTCCGGAACGGCGACCGCGCCGACGATGATCAGGCCTTGAGCGACATATTGCGCGACGGGCGGGAAGCCGAGGAAGAACATGACGTTGATCATGACCGAGAGGAGCAGGCTGCCGCAAATCGCGCCGCGCATCGTGCCCTTGCCGCCGAGGAAGCCGACGCCGCCGAGCACGGCGGCGGCGATCGAGTTGAGCGTGAAGGGTGTGCCGATCACGGGATCGCCGGAGCCGGTCTGCGCCGCGACGAAGAGGCCGGTCAGTGCTGCCAGCAGACCGGAGAGAGCGAAAGCCGTGACCTTCACGCGTTCGACCGGGACGCCGGAACGGAATGCACCGATAGGATTGTCGCCGGCTGCATAGATGCCGAGGCCGAGCGGCGTGGCCAGAAAAAGTTTCCAAAGCGCCAGGATCACCAAAAGCATTAGAAAGGCGATGGGTGTATGGCCGGCCAGCACCGTAGACAACCAGTCGGGAATGGCGCCACCTGGCCGCGGCAGCAGGATGAGGGCGACGCCGCTGATGATGAAGGAGCCGGCGAGCGTGACGATGATCGCAGGAAGCCTCAAATAGGTGACGATGGTGCCGGTGGCGGCGCCGATCGCGAAGCCGGCGGCGGCGACCGCGAGTATGCCGCCCGGAACACCAAGCGCCCCTTCCATCGTCGTCGCGGCGATGACCGCGCCGAGGCTGACGAGCGGCCCGATCGCCAATGTGATGCCGCCGTTCAGCATGAGCAGCGCCTGCGCCATGGTGACGAGTGCGAGCGGGAACCAGTTCTGCGTGAACTTCGAGAAGCCGCCGATCGAAAAGATGCCGGGAAAGAGCATCGCATAGAGGATGAGAAAGGCCGTGACGACAAGGTAGAGGCCGGCGAGGCCGCGATTGCGGCGCATCTGGATGGAGGGATAGAGCCGGGATTGGGAATTGGTGTTCATGCCGCCTCTCCCTGTGCCGTGGTCGTGACGCCCATAGCCGCACCGACGATCGCTCCTTCGCTGATCTCATCCTGCGACAGCATCGCCGCGACGCGTCCTTCGCGGAGAACAACGACACGATCGCAGAGATGCACGAGTTCGGGCGTATCGGAACTGGCGAGTATGACGAGCCGCCCTTCGGCGGCGAAGGCGCGGAGCATGAGATAGATCTCCCGCTTGGTCTCGATGTCGACGCCGCGAGTGGGATCGTTGAGCAGCAGAACGGACGGATCGAGCGGCAGCCATTTGGCAAGCGCCACCTTCTGCTGGTTTCCGCCGGAAAGCGCCTGCACCGGGCGGGCCGTATCACCCTTGATCGTCAGCCGGCGCGCGAGATCGGCGACGAGGCCGGTTTCCGCCTGCCGGTCGCGAAGGCCCTTGGCGGCAAGCCGTCCGAGCGAAGGCAGGATGAGATTGGATGCGATGGAATGCGGCAGCACCAGCCCCTCATGCTTGCGGTCGGCCGGGACATAGACGATGCCCGCGGCATTCGCCTCGCCGACATCGGCGGGCAGGCTCGATTTGCCGGAGACTTCCGCCCGGGCGGCTGCGGCCGGAATGGCGCCGTAGAGGCCAAGCAGCAGATCTTCCTGCCCTTGACCCACAAGCCCGCCGATGCCGACGATCTCGCCGGCGCGGGCGGAGAAGGCGATGTCTTGCACCATGCCAGCGGAAAAGCCTTCGACGCTGATGCGCATGACACCGGGCGTGGCGGCCCCGCGCGGCGGGAACAGGTCGCCGGGCTCGCGGCCGACCATGAGACGCACCAGCCCTTCGCCATCGATGCCGGAAAGCGACTGGTCTGCAGTGACGCCACCATCTTTCAGCACCGTAACATGCGAGCAGAGCGCCTGCACCTCGTTGAGGCGGTGGGAAATATAGAGGAGCGCCATGCCGCGCCCCTTGAGCGTCTCGATCAATCGGGCGAGGACGCCGGCTTCATGGGCCGAGAGCGACGAGGTAGGCTCGTCCAGAATGAGCACGCGCGGCTTGCGAAACAGCGCCTTGGCGATCTCCACCATCTGGCGGCGACCGAGCGCGAGATCGGCAACCGGCATGTCGAGCGGTTCGGTAAGCCCCACCATATCGCAAACTTCTTGCACGCCGCGATGAAGCGCCCCGTAATCGATGAGGCCGAACCGGCGCGGGAACGCGCCAAGCCCGATATTTTCGGCAATCGACAGGCTGGCGGTCAGGCTCAGCTCCTGCTGCACCACTGCGATGCCGGCCGCGCGCGCTGCCGCCGGGCTGAAGCGCCCGACCGGTTTGCCGTCGACGAGAATGGACCCGCCGTCCGGCTGAAGAGCGCCGGACAGGAGGTTGATCAGAGTAGATTTGCCGGCGCCGTTTTCGCCGAGCAGGGCGTGAACCCTGCCCGGCAGAAGGGCGATATCGACACCCTTCAAGACGGGATTGCCGAAAAATCCCTTGAACACCTGCCGGGCTTCCAGCAGGGGCTTTTCTTCCGTCATGACGGCTATCCTAAACGGTTACTTGGAAAGCAGCTTGTCGAAGAGTGCCTTGTCATAGTCCGAGTAGATATAACCGTCAGCCGGGAACTTGTCGGCGCGCGCGAGATAGCTGCCGATCGAGCTGTCATCGATGACAGGCAACGGCACCTTGACGAAGGCAGGGACATCCTTGCCTTGCAGTGCCTGGACCGCGGTATAGACGGAAAGCGCACCCAGCCAATTCGGTTGCATCGTCGCCCAGCCCTTCAGACCCTTCTCTTTCCAGAGTTCGAGGAACTGCCTCGCATTTTCGCCTGTCGTCGGCACCTGGTCGCGGCCCTGACGCTCGAAGGCGAGGACGGAGCCGGCCGATAGTGCGCCGCCAAGCGACAGGACGCCGTCGATTTCGGGATTGGCGAAAAGCAGGCTGGTCATCGCTTCCTGTGCCGGCGCGACATTATATTCCGTGTTGGTCTCGGTGATCACCTTGATGCCGGGGTTGGCATCGAGAACCGGCTGGGCGCCCTTGCGGCGGTCATCGCTCACTGAAATGCCGGCAGGGCCGTTCATGACGATGATCTTGCCCTTGCCGCCGAGCTGGCTGACCATCCACTTGGCAGCCGTTGCACCCCATTCGTTCGAATCGGTGTTGATCTTTGCGGTGACCTTGTCAGTACTGACGAGGCTGTCGAAATTCACCACGGCAATACCCTTGTCGCAGGCGTCGGAGATGACGCGGTCGAGGGCGGTGGAGGAACCAGCGATCACCACGATGGCGTCGACATTGGCATCGATCATCGACTGGATATGCTGGATCTGCGTCTGGGCGTTGCCCTGCGCATCCGTAATCTTCAGGTCTTTGACCAGGCCTGCCTTCTTCAACTCATCCACTTCAGCCGTGATCGTGCCTTCGGTCTGTTTCATCCAGGTCGGCACCGAATAGATGTTGGCCCAACCGATCGTGTATGGCGCCTTCCTGTCACCTTTGATGCAATTGGCGGCGGCCGAGGCCGTGCCGGTTGAAAAGACGAGCAGGGTGGCAGCAGCGGCAGCGCCGGCGAGAAGGTGGCGGCGACGCGATGCGGAAATGCTGTTCTCAGAATTTTTCATGTCGATCCCCTTTGTGTGGCAGCGTTAGCGCTTGCCATCTGTTCTCTGTCCAATATAATGTACATATGATCTAAATACCGGACGCGCCGATCTTATGCCGATTTTTATGCCTCGCAAGGGGGATGAAAAAAATTTTCGCAGGCTGGGAAACAGCAGGATCGGTTGACAGATGCGGCAGAGGGTTTGAAAAGCTTGGCCGAACAGAAATTGGGATCGACAGCAATGGACGCAATTCAGGACGAAGCAATCGGCAAGCGTGCCCGAGGGCTCGACCGCGCCTTCGAAATCCTCGATTTCCTGCGCCAGAAGCGGCAGGCCTTGAAGCCGAATGAAATCGCAGCGCAGATCGGCGCGCCGCGCTCATCGGTTTACGAGCTCGTCAACCTGCTGCTGAGCAATGGCATTCTCGAATTCACAGGCGGCGAGGGGCGCGTCTATCTCGGCCGCAAGCTCTATTTCCTCGGCGCTGCCTATGAAAACCATTTCGATTTCACCCGCGAATGCGAGGCCGCGCTGGAACAACTCGCTGACGAGACACGGGAGACGGCGCAGTTCTGCATGCTGGACGGGAACAAATATACGGTCGTGCGCATGCGCGAAGGCGCACGGCCATTCCGCATTTCGACGGATATCGGCCAGTCGGTGCCAATCCCGTGGACAGCCTCCGGACGTCTGCTCGTCGCGCATCTGTCGGATCAGGAAATCCTGAACTTCATTCCATCGCAGGATTTTCGTTTGCCGAACGGCGAATGGCTCGATCCGCAAAGCTTCATCATTGAGGTCCGCCAGGCCGAGCGAGAAGGTCTCTTCACGTTCAACAGCATCGTCGACAGCTTTACCCATTGTTTTGCCGTGCCGGTGCGGGGCGAGGAGGGTCATGCGGCCGCAACGCTCTGTCTGGTCACGCCGCGCGACGACGGCATCGCGAACCGCGACCGCTACCTCGATTGCCTGAAGAAGGCCGCCGCCGGCTTGGAGCATGCCCCGGCCCGGCCGAAACGAGGCTGAAACCCCGGACGCGAACACGCTTTAATCGCCGGCGTGACTTCCTGCGGGAAGCCGCACCGCGCTGTGTGCTTCCTTAGATCATAGCACTCTGGCGCTGGTTCTCTGCCGCGTGCACGTCGAAGAGCCGCCGCAGGGCGAGCCATGTGTTGTTGTGCACTTCGACATTGATTTCGAAATTCAGTCCAATCCCGCAAATCTATTCACCCTTCTCACGAAACTACGGAATGAAGTTTCTCTATTAAATTTATAGGGTAAGTATTCTGATGTCCTCAGCGCCAGATATTTCTGCCTTGCTCTTTGGCAAGACGGGCTGTCGCCGGTGAACGGAGAGGACGCAAATGACGCGGAAAATCAGGCTTGGGGCATTTCTTCCCGGCGGTGGACAGCATGTTGCATCGTGGCGGCATCCCGACCAGCCGGTCGACGGCGCGACCAGTTTCGAGTTTCACAAGCAGCTGGCGCTCACGGCGGAACGCGGCCTCTTCGATGCCTACTTCCTGGCCGATGGATTGGCCGTTGGCTTCGGTGGAGCGCGTGAAGGCGGCAACGCCCGCGTGGCCGGCTTCGAGCCCGTCACCTTGTTCTCCGCCCTTGCGCCTCTCACCACCCATCTCGGCTTCATCGCGACGTCCTCGACCACCTATGAGGAACCTTATACGACAGCCCGCAAGTTCGCTTCGCTCGATCTGATCTCGAACGGGCGCGCCGGTTGGAATGTCGTCACCACGACAGGCGACCTGACGGCGCAAAATTTCAACCGCGAAACCCAGCTTCCGCATGCCGAACGATATCGCCGCGCCGCCGAGCACGTCGACGTCGTCCGCAAACTTTGGGAGAGCTTCGAGGATGACGCGTTCATCCGCGACAAGGAGACCGGCGTCTTCTTCGATCCGGCGAAACTGCACGACACCGACCACCGTGGCGAGCATTTCAGCGTACGCGGCCCGCTCAACGTTTCGCGCTCGCCGCAGGGGCATCCCGTTATCGTGCAGGCCGGCCAATCGGAAGACGGCCGGGGACTCGCCGCCGCGACGGCTGAAGTCATCTTCACCGCCCATCAGCATATCGAAACCGCCCAGGAGTTCTATCGGGATATCAAGGCGCGCGCCCGCGGACTCGGCCGCAATCCCGATCATATCCTGGTCATGCCCGGCGTATCCGCCTTCGTCGGCAGGACCGAGGCGGAGGCACGCGAGAAGTATGATCGCCTGACCTCGCTCATCCTCGAAGAAGATGGAATCGGCCTCCTCAACGGCCTGACCGGCGGCACGCTCGACCTGCATGGCTATGATCTCGACGGGCCGCTGCCGCCTGCACCGCCGACGGAAGGCATGAAGAGCCGCCAGGCCCTCATCCGCCAGATCGCAGACGAAAACAACTTCACCATCCGCCAGCTCTATCAGTGGATCGCATCGGCCCGCGGCCACTACACCATCGTCGGCACGGCAGAGCAGATCGCCGATACGCTGCAGACATGGTTCGAGAACGAAGCGGCCGACGGCTTCAACATTTTGCCGCCCTGGCTGCCGACGGCGCTCGACGACTTTGTCGATCTCGTCATCCCGGAACTCCAGCGCCGCGGCCTGTTCCGCACTGCCTATGAAGGCAAGACGCTCCGGGAAAATCTCGGCTTACCTTTCCCGACAAACCGCTGGGCTGCCGGACGCACCGTCCTTGAGGCAGCGGAGTGAGGAGAAACCCATGGCCTACGAAATCAACCAGGCTCTTCCGAGAAGCTTCGGCCGCCTGAAAAGCAGCAAAAGCAATAGTTCCGCTCTGGCCTCCCATATACGCGGAGTGCTCGCGGCATTTCTGCCGCGCTACGGTCTGCTCATCAGCTTCCTCGTGCTCTGGCAGGTGTCGAGCACCAGGGGCTGGATCAATCCCGCTGTCTTCCCGCCCTTGAACGTAATCCTGTCGGCGCTGTGGACCAATCTTGCCAATGGCGCCTTGCTCGATGATATCGCCATCAGCCTGCAGCGATCCGGAACCGCCTTCGCCTTCGCCGTACTTGTCGGTATTCCGCTCGGTCTGTTCATGGGCCAGTTTCGCTTGGTCGAACAGGCGCTTGACCCAATCCTGCAGCTCTTCCGGCAGACCTCGGCGCTGGCGCTCTATCCGGTTTTCATCCTGCTGCTCGGGCTCGGTGAAACCTCCAAGATATTCGTGATCTTCTGGGCGACACTGTTTCCGGTGCTGCTCTCCACGATCGGCGGCGTCAAGGAAGTGGACAAGAAGCTCATAGAAATGGCTCGCACCTATGGCGCCGGACCGCTGACCGTCTTTCGCCGCGTCATTCTGCCAGCCTCCGTCCCGGCGATTTTCGTCGGCTTGCGACTTTCGGCGACGACGGCGCTTCTGCTGCTGATCGCTGCCGAGATGATCGGCGCCAATAAGGGCATCGGCTTTCAGGTGATGAACGCCCAGTACAATTTCCAGATCCCGCTGATGTTTGCGGCGATCCTGCTGCTCGCCTTTCTGGGGCTTGCCGCGAATGCCCTGCTCGTTCTCCTGCAGCGCCGTCTCTGCCGCTGGTCTCAGCCGAGCACGTAACCCGCTTCCCCCCGATTTTCCTCTTCCGAAAGGACATTCCATGACATTCCATCCCCGCAATCTTCTCCTGCCGGCTGCGATCGCTCTCGGTCTTGCCACGCCGGCCGCAGCCGCCGACACGGTGAAGCTGCGCTACCTCGCCAGCCAGGGCGGTCTTGCCGCCCATGAACTTGCCGAAGCGCTCGGCTATTTCAAAGACACCGGCATCACGTTTGAGAATGTCGGCTATGCCCAGGGCGGCCCTGCGTCTCTCATCGCTCTCGCATCCGGCGACGTCGAGATCGGCAGCGCCGCCACCTCCGCCGTCCTCAATTCGATCATCGGCGGCAATGATTTCGTCGCCGCCTATCCGTCGAACGGCATCAATGACGAGGTGCAGTCGACCTTCTACGTGCTGGAAGACAGCCCGATCAAAACGATCAAGGACATCGTCGGCAAGAGCATCGCGGTCAACACGCTCGGCGCGCATCTCGACTACACGATCCGCGAGGCATTGCATTCGGTCGGTCTGCCGAGCGACTCCGCCAACCAGGTCGTCGTTCCCGGGCCGCAGCTCGAGCAGGTACTGCGCTCCAAGCAGGTCGATATCGCCGCCTTCGGTTATTGGCAAACAACCTTCGAGGGTGCAGCGCTGAAGAACGGCGGCCTGCGCCCGGTTTTCGATGATACCGACGTGCTGGGAGACATTGCCGGCGGCTTCGTCGTCCTGCGCCGCGATTTCATCAAGCAACATCCGGAAGCCTCGAAAATCTTCGTCGAACAGTCGGCCCGCGCCCTCGACTATGCCCGCGAGCATCCCGAGGAAACCAAGAAGATCCTGGCCAAGGCGCTGGCCGAACGCGGCGAGAATCCTGATATTGCGCAGTATTTCCGCGGCTACGGCGTGCGCGCCGGCGGTCTCCCGGTCGAGCGCGACATCCAGTTCTGGATCGACGTGCTGGTTCGCGAAGGCAAGCTGAAGCAGGGCCAACTGGCGGCCAAGGACATCCTGTATACGGCCGATGCAAAACCGGCGAGCAATTGAGGATGCGTGATGAGCGTCGCTGAGGACATTCGCCGCGGGGAGGTGACGATCCGTCGCCTCTCCAAATCCTACAAGCTGAACGGCAAACCGCTGCAGGTTCTGAAGGATATCAATCTCCATATCCGCTCCGGCGAAAGCCTCGCCATCGTCGGCGCCAGCGGATCGGGCAAGACCACGCTGCTCAGGGTTCTGGCAGGTCTGGAGGAATCCGACGGCGGAGAGGTGCTGGTGGACGGCAACGCGATACGAGGCGTCGGCGCCGAGCGCGCCGTCATCTTCCAAGAGCCGCGCCTTCTCCCCTGGCTCACCGTACTTGATAACGTGGCTTTCGGCCTGGAAACGAGAGGTCTGACGCGTGAAAAGGCGAGGGAGCGGGCGCGCCGCTATGTCAAGCTCGTCGGCCTGCAGCAGTTCGAGACCGCCTATCCCCGGCAACTGTCGGGAGGCATGGCGCAGCGCGTCGGCATCGCCCGGGCACTTGCCGTCCAGCCGGAGATATTGCTGCTCGATGAACCTCTCGGCGCGCTCGATGCGATGACAAAGATCGGCATGCAGCAGGAGCTCGCACGCATCTGGCGTGACGAGGACGTGACCACCATTCTCGTCACACATGATCTCGAGGAGGCGATCTATCTCGCCGACCGAATCCTGATCCTGCCGCGGGAAAGGGGAGGCGAGCCACGTCTGATCGACATCGATCTGCCGCGTCCGCGCGACCGCAGCGCGCCGGAATTCGTTCGTCATCGTGAAGAGCTGCTGAACCTATTTGGATTGCATTGACGGATGCTTTGCGGGCGGCCCGTGCCGCCGGCTCTATAGCAACCTTTGCATCAGCCCACGGATCAGCAGCATTTCACCCGACCCATGGATCAACGAGCTCGATTCCCAAACCTTGGAAATCCCTGGTGTTGCGCGTCGCAAGGGTAAGATCGTGAGCAACCGCGGTCGCAGCGATCAGCCCATCGATCGATGACAAGCCACGGCCGCTCCGCTTTGCGTGGCCCATCAGATCTCCCCAAGCCAGGGCCACCGCTTCGTCCATCGGGATGATGCGCCGCTCGAAACGCTGCGGCAGATCGCGAGCAAGCCAATCGGCCAGCACGTCACGTTTTCGTCCCTTGTCCATGAGGGCGACACCGCGGCGGATTTCTGCGACCGACACGACGCTGATGAAGGAGCGATCCTCGTCAAGCCCATCCAGCCACCCCAGGACGCGCGCATCGGGGTCCGGTTTCGTGACCTCGGACAGGACATTGGTGTCCAGCAGAAGTCTCACAGTTCGCTATCGCGTGGTTCGTCGCGTTCACGCTCGAGATCCAGATCGGCGCCACGCAGCGGTGACTCCATCAGAAATTCGGCCAGCGTCCCCTTGCGGGCGGTCTTGCGTTGCCATTCCTCCGCAGAGACAACGACGACGCTCGGCTTGCCGTTGCGTGTAATTGTCTGCGGCGCGGCTTGCGCGCGTTCGATCACCTCAGAAAGCTTCGCTTTCGCGCTGGCCACGGTCCAGCTTTCGTCGCCTTGCCGTGATGACTGCATGGCCCACCTCCTGACCAGAATGACTATTATGACTATATAAGCAGTGAATAGGAGAACGGCAAGCTTCGCAAAAGAAATGACAGACGCCCGTCGCCGAAGGCGGAATGAGCGACTTGCGCCATGGTCACATATCTCCAAACGATGAAGGTTTGAGCAGCGGCACGGCGACGGTTACTCGCGGCCAAGATATCACCTCAGCGCGAAAGCATCCCGTTGAGGCGATGAATATGAGCAGCGCCGATGCCGCAGCAGCCGCCGATGATCGTGGCACCCGCTTCGGCCCAGGAGCAGGCAAAGCGCGAATAGGCGTCGTCATTCAGGTCGTCACGTGTATCGTGCAGGCCCTCGTTGGCGGCTGCTTCGCCGGTTTCTCCTTCGAAGGCATTGGCATAGACCCCGATTTCGATCTGAGCATTCCTCTCCCGGAACACCCGTGCCGTCGTCTCGACCGCGCCCTGCATGACCTCAGGCTTGCTGCAATTGAACAGGAAAGCCGCCGCACCCGATGACACCGCCCAGGACGCGGCATCCTCGACGCTTTCGCCGGAGCGGAGTTTCGGGGCGCCGCCCCTGATCGCCGCCTCGTCATCCGCCAATGTGAAGGAAATCCAGAACGGCTTGGCCGATGCCGCCACCGCTTTGCGAACGGCCTCGCCCTCGGCAATCAGGCTTAAAGTCTCACCGAGCCATAGGTCGACGAAGGGAGCGAGGTTTTCGACCAGCACCTCGAGATAGTCCTGCACCCGGGAAGGCTCAAAATTCTCAGGCTCGTAGGAGCCGAAGATCGGCGGCAGCGATCCGGCGACGAGCACCTTCCGGCCGGTCACGGCATCGGCAGCCTCGCGCGCCAGACGACCTGCAAGTCGCATCAGCGCCGGCCCCTCCTCTTGGAAGCGGTTTTCGCCGATATGGAAGGGCACGAGCGCATAGCTGTTCGTCGTGATGATTTCAGAGCCGGCGGCGATGAATTCCTGGTGCACCTTCCGCACGACCTCAGGCGAATTCATCAGCGCCAGCGCCGACCATTCCGGCTGCTTCAGTTCGGCGCCCAGCCGCAGAAGCTCGCGGCTCATGCCGCCGTCGAGAATTCGCGTTGTGCTCATGAGGCAGTCTCCATTCAGGCTGTCGCGCCATTACGGCGCCGGGCTTTTCAAAACATATGGCGAGCTTCCGCCTAGCGGCGAACCGGCACCTGCGCTTCGAGACTTCGAAAGACGCGGGCGATCACGGCAGTCAGGGCGAGATAGAAGAGAGTGACGACGATGAGCGGTTCGTAGACGAGCAGCGTGTCCTGACGAACCTTGTTGGCGACGGCATAGAGGTCCATCACCGTCACCGTGAAAGCGAGCGGCGTCGCCTTCAACTGCATGACGATCTCTCCGGCAATGGTCGGGAGGGCAATGCGAATGGCGCGCGGCAGCCAGATGCGGCGGGTGAGCTTCCAGGGCGACAGCCCGAAGGCGCGGCCGGCCTCGAGCTCGCCCTTGGGAACGGCAAGCAGCGCGCCGCGCAGCACTTCAGCCTCATAGGCCGCATAATTCAGCGTGAAGCTGACGGAAGCGAAGAAAAACCCCTCGCGCAGGATCGGCCAGAACAGGCTCTGGCGGATGCCGGGGATCATGGGCAGCAGCGAGCCGACCCCGTAATAGAGGAGCCAAAGCTGGATCAACAGCGGCGTGCCACGGAAGAAGGTGCAGTAGCCGCGGGCGGCGAGTCGCGTCAGCCTGCCGCCGGTGACCTGCGCGAAAGCGAGACCGATGGCGATGACGAAGCCGAAGACCACGGAAATGAGAAGCAGAGCTACCGTCTGCCAGGCGCCGGTCAGAAGAAGCGGCCAATAGGAGGAGATCCAGCTGAAACTCATGGCGCGCTTTCTTCAGGCCAGACGCGGCTGTCCCCGCCGCACCCGCCCTTCGATCAGTTTGAAGACGACGTTGGAAGCGAGTGTGATGGCGAGATAGAGAAGAGCCGAGGCAAGAAAAAAGACGAAATAGTGTTTGGTGCTCGCCCCGGCGAGGCGGGTGGCGAGCGCCAGTTCCTGATAGCCGACGACCGCGACCAGCGCGCTGTCCTTGGTGACCGACATCCACAGATTGGCAAGGCCGGGCAGCGCATTCGGCAACAGCGCCGGCAAGAGGACGCGACGGAAGCGCAGCACCGGCCCCATGCCGAAAGCCTTGGCGGCCTCGATCTGGCCGACGGGAATGGCAAGGATCGCGCCACGCAGCACCTCGGTCATATAGGCGCCCTGCACGAAGCCGAGAACTGCGACGGCGGCGACGAAACCGTTCACCTCGACCGGCGGCAGATTGAATGCCGCCAGCAGCCGGTTGAGGCCATCGGTGCCGGCATAATAAAGTCCGACGATCAGGATCAGCTCGGGAACGGCGCGAATGACCGTCGTATAGAGATCGAGCACGAGGCGGAGCGCAGGATTACCTGAAAGCTTTCCAAGCGCACCGCCCGTGCCAAGCAGCAGGCCGACAGCGAAGGCGCAGGCGGAGATGGCGACCGTAGAGACCGCACCTGCCAGAAGAACGCCGCCCCATCCCGGAGGATAGGGCGAGAGCAGGTCCAGAATGCCTTGTTGCCCGGTCGCCATTTCTAGGAGAGCTTACTTCGCGCCGTAGATATCGAAATCGAAGTATTTCTTGGTGATTGCGTCGTATTGGCCGTTGGCGCGAACAGCAGCGATCGCCTTGTTCAACTTGGCTTTCAGCTCTGTATCTTCCTTGCGCAGGCCGCCCGAAACACCAGCGCCCAGGATCTCCTTGTCGTCGGCGACATCGCCCATATTGGCGCAGCAATCCTTGCCCGCATCGCTTTTCAGGAAAGCGTCGAGCGCGAGGGAATCACCGAAGACATAGTCGATGCGGCCGGAAGCGAGATCCTGGAAAGCTTCGTCGAGCGTCTGGTAGGTCTTTTCCCCGGCAGCGGCAGCAAAATACTTCTTGTAATATTCCGACTGGATCGTCGACACTTGAATACCGATGGTCTTGCCCTTCACATCCTCTGCCGTGGCACCCGGCTTCTGGTCCTTGGGGCCGATCAGCCTGCTCGGGGTGTTGTAATATTTGTCGGTGAAGTCGATCACCTTCGAACGTTCCGCGGTGTTCGACATCGACGACCAGATCACGTCGAACTTCTTGCTCTCAAGAGCCGGAATGAGGCCGTCCCAGGAGATCTCGACGATCGAGCACTTCTCCTTCATCTCTTCGCAGACGGCATTCATCAGGTCGATTTCCCATCCCTGCCACTGACCCGAGGCATCCTTGGCAAAGAAGGGCGGGTAGGATTCGTTCATGACGCCGAAGCGGACTTCGGCCTGTGCCGCGACTGCGGAAAGCGCAATTGCGACGCCGGCGAAAAGCGTGGGGAGCAGTTTCATTCGCAGGATTCTCCTGGTTCGTGTTGTCGGTGATGGCTCGATGCAGTGATCAGTGGGCGCTAAGGCGGGTGAACTCCCGGCAGCGGGCGCTGACGGGCGCCCCGAAGACGCGTTCCGGCGGGCCTTCCTCCTCGATCCGCCCTTGGTGCAGGAAGAGGACGCGGCTCGAGACGTCGCGAGCGAAGCGCATTTCATGTGTGACGATCAGCATGGTCCGGCCCTCTTCCGCCAGATCGCGAATGACTTTCAGCACCTCGCCGACCAGCTCCGGATCGAGCGCCGATGTCGGCTCATCGAACAGCATGACGGCGGGATCGACGCAGAGCGCTCTTGCGATCGCCGCGCGCTGCTGCTGGCCGCCGGAGAGAAAGGCGGGATAGGCGTCGCGCTTGTCGAAGAGGCCGACCTTCTGCAGCAGGGCTTCCGCCTTTTCGATCGCTTCGCGCCTGGAAACGCCCAGGACATGCACCGGCGCCTCGATGACGTTTTCCAGCACGGTTCGATGAGCCCAGAGATTGAAGCTCTGAAAAACCATGCCGAGTCCGGTTCGCAGCCGCTCGATCTGCCGCCAGCTCTGCGGCTGCAGCCGGCCGCCGCGGCCGCTCTTCAGAGCGACCTCCTCACCGTTCACGGCGATGCGGCCACGATCCGGCGTTTCCAGAAAATTGATGCATCTGAGGAAGGTGCTCTTGCCAGAACCGGACGAGCCGATAATGGAGATGACGTCAGACTTATGGGCCTCAGCCCAAATACCCTTGAGAACCTGTTGCGAGCCGAAGCTTTTATGAAGATCTTCGACGCGAAGAGCAGGAATGGGCTGATCCGACATGCATGGGTCCGGCTGAACTGAGTTTGCGAAGGATAATGATAAAGTTGCGCGGTTTTTTCGCGCAATTTCTGCCTCTTCTGCATTTAATGTGCAAAATAATCTTTCTCATGCGGCAAATCAGGCAGAACGCATGAGCCGCGAAACGCCGAAATGGACTGGATAATGGAACAACTGGATCGTTTTGACCGTGACATCCTCGATATCGTTCAGCGCGACTGCCAGCTGAAGGCGGAAACGATCGCCGAGCGGGTAGGTTTGTCGGTCTCGGCCGTGCAGCGGCGGCTGAAGCGGCTGCGTGAGGAGGGCATCATCAAGGCGGAGGTCGCCGTCCTCGACCGGAAGGCGACGGGGACATCGATGGTGTTCATCGTCGGGATGGAGATCGAGCGGGACAATTACGACGCCTTGGCGAAGTTCCGCGTCTGGGCGGAAAAACAGGATCATATCCAGCAGGTCTATTACGTCACGGGCGCGGTCGATCTGATCGCGATCGTCACCGCCCGCGACGTCGAGCATTATGACGACATCGCCGCCCTGATCATGGCTGACAATCCGCAGATCCGCCGCATGCATACGAATGTGGTGCTGCGGGACGTCAAGCTCGGCCTATTCGTGCCCCTGGAATAGCCATCACCTCATATCGCCGGCAAGCTGCTGGACTCATGTCGGACAAAGGGCATAATTCCGGACGCATTTCGGGAGGAACGAGCCTTGACCCTACGACACCAGATCATCGCATTGGCGATCGTTCCGCTCGTCATTTCGATCCTTGCGATCACCACCTTCATCACCTGGCAGTCGGCAAATCTCGCCAAGAACAGCATCGACACATTCGAACAGAACATGTTGAAGACCAAGGAAGGCGAAATCCTCAACCTGACCAACCTTGCCCTGTCCGCCATCCAGACGATTTACGACAAAGCCGGCCCCGACGACGGAGCCGCCAAGCAGCGGGTGGCTCGGATTCTGACCTCTCTCGACTATGGCAGGGATGGCTATTTCTTCGTCTACGACTATGACGGCAACAATATCGTCCATCCGCGCCAGAGTTTCCGGCATGGCCAGAATTGGCTGGACCTGACCGATCCTGACGGCGACAAGGTGATTGCCGAGCTGATCGCCACGGCAAAGGCGGGCGGCGGCCTGCATCAATATAAATGGCAGAAACCTTCCACGGGACAGATTGCCGACAAGCTCTCCTTCGTCGTCAGCCTCGACAAATGGCGCTGGGTGGTGGGCACCGGCGTCTATCTGGACGACGTCTTTGCCCAGAGCGCGGCCGCCAATGCCGTGATGCGCGCCAACATCAGGCGAACCTTCGTCATCGTCGCGCTGATTGCCGTGCCCTCGGTGCTCGTCGTCTTCACGACCTGCATGCTCCTGACCTTCCACGAGCGCCGCATGGCCGACAGCCGCCTTAAGGAACTGACGCAGCGGGTCATCGACACCCAGGAAGAGGAGCGCACGCGGCTGGCGCGCGAGTTGCATGACGGCATCTCGCAGACCCTTCTCGGCGTACGCTATGCAATGGACCTGGCCGGTCGCAAGGTCAGGACCAATGTCGACGATGCGGCGCTGACCATCGAGCGCGGCGTCGAGGCGCTGAACGGCGCCATCAAGGAAATACGGCTGCTCTCGCACGATCTGCGCCCCCGCGTGCTCGACGACCTCGGCCTGACCGCGGCGCTCGAGGCTCTCTGTCATCACTTTGCCGAACGGACGGGGATCGAGACTGATATCGACGCCTCGGGCTTTAATGGCATGCTGAAGGCGGAAGCCAACACCGCCCTCTACCGCGTCGCCCAAGAGGCCTTCAACAATGTCGAGCGGCACTCGGGCGCCTCGAAGCTTTCGGTCAAGCTGTGGAGCGACGGCGGCCGCGCCCGCATGATGATTTCAGACAACGGCACCGGCTTCGACGGCAGCAAGGACGGCGGATCCGGCGGATCGGGTCTCGGGCTGCGCAACATGCAGGAGCGCATGGCCCACTTCCGCGGGCTGTTGCTCATCAACAGCAGCGAGTCCGGCACGACGCTGACGGCGATGATGCCGAGATCGGCCAATCTGCCCGCCGGCAAGCAGGCGGAAGCCGCATGAATGAACGCGCGAAAATCAGGGTTCTCCTGGTCGACAACCATCCGCTGGTGCTGGATGGGTTGAAAGCGGTGTTGGAAACATTCGACCATATCGAAGTCGCCGGTACCGCCGGGCTCGCGCAAACGGGTCTCGACATCGCCCGGCAGATCCAGCCGCAGGTGGTGTTGATGGATATCAACATGCCGAAACTCAGCGGCATCGATGCGATCGAACTGTTCAGGAACGAGCTTCCCCAAGCCCGGGTCGTAATGCTCTCCATGCATGACAGCCGCGAATACATCTCCTCCTCGGTCATGCATGGCGCTGCCGGCTACGTGCTCAAAGATGTTTCGACGGACGAGATCGTTGCGGCCATCGAGACCGTGGCTGACGGGGGCACCTATTTCTCCTCGGGGGTCTTCGACGCGCTGATGGGCGAACGCGCAAACGAGGGCAGCGATCCCCTGACGCCTCGCGAGCGCGACATTCTCGGACTGATCGTTGCCGGCAGAAGCAACAGGGAGATTGCCGAAGCGCTCGGAATAACCTCCGCCACGGCGGAAACGCACCGCAAGAACCTCAAGAAGAAGCTCGGCATCGCCACCACGGCCGGCCTCATCCGTTACGCGCTCGATCACGGTATCGTCTCGAAAATCAGCGGAAATCCTCGCCTACCCACTTCTGGGTAGACGCCGGCATTTCCGCCCCGCGCCCATCTTGTGACGACAAAACCGACGCCATAGGACTCCATCCGCGGCTGGCCAAGTGTCAGTCGTTGGGAGGAATTCATATGCGTTACATCAGCTTTCGATCGGCTGGAAAGGTCGAGCGATCCGAACCGGGCTCGCCGCGGCCTGCGGCTGACAGACCCGCCTTCCACGCCGACAACTGGAACATGGCGACCGCCGCCTGCGGCGCCTGAAAGGTACCCGACATGGAAAGACCACATAGCAAGGCAGCGCTTTGGCTGCTTATCATCCCGTACATAGGGCTCCTCTGGCCGCCGTTCTACAATCTCCGGGAGCCGTCGCTTTTCGGCTTTCCCTTCTTCTATTGGTATCAGCTTCTCTGGGTGCCGATCACAGCGACGCTGACCTGGATCGCCTATCGGAGTGCTCGCCATGACGACTGACATCAACGTCACGGCGCTTGCCGTCTTCATCTTCTTTTTCGCCCTCGTCACCGTCATGGGTTTCGTCGCCAGCCGCTGGCGCAAGCCCGAGACGCTGGCTCATATCGATGAATGGGGTCTCGGCGGACGCAACTTCGGTACCTGGATTACCTGGTTCCTCGTCGGCGGCGATTTCTATACCGCTTATACCGTGATCGCCGTCCCGGCGCTGGTCTACACGGTCGGCGCCTACGGCTTCTTCGCGCTGCCCTATACGATCGTCGTCTACCCCTTCGTCTTCATGGTTATGCCGGTGCTGTGGAAACGTGCCAAGGATTTCGGCTATGTGACGGCAGCCGACGTCGTCCATGGTCAATATGGATCGCGCGGTCTCGAGCTTGCTGTCGCGGCGACCGGCGTCATCGCCACCATGCCTTACATCGCCCTGCAACTCGTTGGCATGACGGCGGTCCTGAAGGCGCTCGGACTGCATGGCGAATTGCCGCTGGCGATCGCCTTCATCGTGCTGGCGCTCTATACCTATTCGGCGGGCCTGCGCGCGCCCGCCTTGATCGCCTTCGTCAAGGACATCATGATCTATATCGTGGTGATCGCCGCGGTCGCGCTGATCCCGTCGAAGCTCGGCGGCTACGCCAATGTCTTCGCCTCGGCCGATGCGGCCTTCGAGGCCAAGGGCTCCGGCAACCTGCTGCTGGGCGGCAATCAGTACGTCGCCTATGCCACGCTCGCTCTGGGCTCGGCGCTTGCGGCCTTCATGTATCCGCATACGCTGACAGGCATCTTTGCCTCCAACAGCGGCAAGACGATCCGCAAGAATGCGATCATGCTGCCGGCCTATACGCTGCTGCTCGGCCTTCTGGCGCTGCTCGGCTATATGGGCCATGCCGCCAACCTGAAGCTTGACAGTGCGAACGACGTCGTTCCCACGCTGTTCAAGACGCTGTTTTCGGGCTGGTTCTCCGGCTTCGCCTTTGCCGCGATCGCCATCGGCGCGCTGGTGCCGGCGGCGGTGATGAGCATTGGCGCGGCCAATCTCTTCACCCGCAACTTCTGGAAGGCCTATGTCGATCCCAAAGTCAGCGATGCGGGCGAGGCCAAGGTCGCCAAGGTGACATCGCTCGTCGTCAAGGTCGGCGCGCTGCTTGTCATCCTTTTCCTGCCGACGCAGTTCGCCCTCGACCTGCAACTGCTCGGCGGCATCTGGATCCTGCAGACGCTCCCGGCGCTGGTCTTCGGTCTCTACACCGGCTGGTTCCGTGCACCCGGCCTGCTTGCCGGCTGGTTCGTCGGCTTCTGCGGCGGCACCTTCCTGGTCTGGGATGCCGGCTGGAAGCCTCTGCATCTGATCAGCCTCGGCGGCGAACCCTTCACCGTCTATACCGGCCTGCTGGCGCTGGCGGCAAACATCGCGGTTGCAGTCGTGGTCAACGCCCTGCTTCCAGCCAGGACCCCGGCTCGGGCGTAGGCACGAAAACGCGAAGGGCAGCAAACGCTGCCCTTCCTCATTGCAAATTATGGCAGCGGCGCAGGAGCGCTTCCGCGATCAGAATTCTTCCCAATCGCCCGCCAATGCCGTGTTCCCCTGGACCGCCGCGCCGCCCTGGAACGACTTGCCGATCTTCGCGATCATCTGCCGAGCGGGCGAGGCGACAGGTTGAGCGTGCTGCGCTGCTGCGGCGGGCGGCGTCATGCGCCTTGATGCCACCGCTGCGCCGATATTGAACTGGCTGAGCAACTGGAACAGCGCATCGGCTTCCTTGGCGAGGTTATGGGCGGCAGCTGTGGCTTCCTCCACCATGGCGGCGTTCTGCTGCGTGCCCTGATCCATCCTGTTGACAGCGGCGTTGATCTCTTTCAGCCCCGTCGCCTGTTCCTGCGAAGCGCCGACGATCGCGCCGACATTGCCGTCGACCTGCTGCACCTGCGCGGCAATCTCCTGCAAAGCCTTTCCGGTCTCGCCGACGAGGGCGACGCCGCTCTTCACATGGCCGTTCGAAGCGTTGATCAGTTCCTTGATCTCCTTTGCCGCCTTGGCGGAACGCTGCGCCAATTCGCGCACTTCCTGGGCGACGACGGCAAAGCCCTTGCCGGCTTCACCGGCGCGGGCGGCTTCGACGCCGGCATTCAGCGCCAGCAGGTTGGTCTGGAAGGCGATCTCGTCGATGACGCCGATGATGCTTCCGATCTCGGTGGCGGAGGATTCGATCTTGCCCATGGCGTCGACCGCATCGCGAACGACGCTGCCGGAGCGTTCCGCATTGTCCTTGGTCTTGCGGACGAGCTGCCCGGCTTCCTGAGCCCTGTGGCTGGAGTCGGCGACGGTGGTCGTGATTTCTTCCAGAGCAGCGGCGGTTTCCTCGACGGAAGCGGCCTGCTGTTCGGTCCGCTTGGCGAGATCGTCCGAGGCCGACCGGATCTCCTGTGCCCCGGCCGCGATGGCGCTGGCGTTCTGAGAGACCTTCTGCATGGCGGCGCGGAGCTTTTCGACCGCGGCATTGAAGTCGGCGCGGAGCTTTTCCAGGGACGGAATGAACGGGGTGTCGATCTGCTGCGTGAGGTCGCCGTCTGCCAGGGCCTGCAAGGCGTCGCCGAGCCGGCCGACAGCCTGGTCCGTTTGCTCCGCATGGGTGCGGCGTTCGTCGGCATCCTGCTCGAGGCGTTGCCGCTCCGCGACAGCCCGCTTGCTTTCCTCATCGGCTTGCCGTTCCGCCTTCGCCGAAATCGCGTCACGCAAGCCGGCCACGGCGCGCGCGAGCTTGCCGATCTCGTCGCCGCGCGCTTCGAGGCGACGATCGCCGTCGAGATTGCCTTCCGCCATCGCTTTTAGCGAAAGCTGGAGTTTTGCCAGCGGACCGATAATCGTACGGGATGTGATGACGGCAGCGACCATAGAGAGAAGAGCCGCGATCCCCAGCGCCGTCAGCACGATCGGCTTGAACCCGCTTGCGGAACTGCGAACCGTACCGCCGATCGTTTTGTTCAACGCTTCCTGATAGTCGATGAATTTATTGATGGCGCCGAGCCACTGCACGAAAGCCGGACGGGCCTGTTCGAGCAGGATCTTGCGGGCCGCTTCGCCGTCGCCCTTCTCCTGCAGCGCGATGATCTCGGCGACTAGAGGATTGGTTTTCGCCTGAATGCCGGCAATCTCGTTGAGAATGGCTTTTTCCTGATCCGTGGCACCTGCCGGGGATGCAACCATGTCGGCCATGCGCTTTTCATTCTCGGCATAAGTGGCCGCGAGCTTATCGATCAGCGCCTCGGCGGCCTTGCGTTCATCCGCCGAGGTCACCAGGGTCACGTCGCGGATGGCGATCGCCCGATCATGCACGCTGCCGCGATAGTTGATGGCAAAGCGTTGCTTGACGCTGTTGACGTCATTGATCGTTTCAAGATCGCTGTTGATCTTCGCCACCTCGACCGCCGAATAGATGGCCAGGCCGGCCATCAGCAGAACCAGGAAGCTGAAGCCGAGGGTGAGACGCACCGCGATCCCGAAATTCTTAATGCTGTTCATTGGCACTCTCCATGGTTGGCGAGGTTGTCAAAAGTCGCTGGGACATCAGGATCGCTCGCGACTCCTCATTCAAGCGTGCGGTCCTCGATCCGTACCCGAACACGTCCCGAGGCACTGTTCGCGCCCGACATGCCACTTCGCATGCACTGCACATTGTCCGGGAACGGCCGAGCCAATGCCCAGGAGGCGCGGAAAGTAACATCGTCGATTTCGTGCAAGATTTCGGAAGCCCGGCTCGCCGTCATGGCGTAGGTGACGATCCTGAGAACGCCTTCCCGATATCCTAAAAATTTAGGGGAATATATTTTAGAGAATGTAAACGGAGACGGCAGAGAGCCAGTAAGCTGCGTTTTTCGTATATCTTGTGCGCATTTCTTGCACGGCCGCCATGCGGGAAGAGTATGCTAAGTTGTTTCACAGAAACGGCCGACATCTGCTGTTGTAAATTCGGCGCTCAACTCTTTCGCCGCCTTGCACTCGGACAATGATCTGGGAACGCCGGACGGAAATCGCGAATCACTTCGGATGCACTGCGGCAGCGCAAACGATGCTTGGCGCCGACTCTACGTCACCAACAATTCCGGCCGCAACAATGTGCTGCAACGATCCGACATCGTGTGCCCATGGAATTGCCCGTCAGCGGCGTCAGCCACGCAGCAGCGGCAGAAGCTGATCGCCCTGACGCTTGATCTCGGAGAGGTAAGGCGTATCCGAAAGCACGAAATGCGATATCCCCAGTTCCTGATATTTGCGCAGCGAGCGGGCGACCTCTTCCGCCGAGCCCACCAGCCAAGTGGTGCCGGCCCCGCCGCCGCCGAACTTGCCCGGCGCGGTATAGAGATTATCGTCGAGCACGTCGCCGCGCTCGTGAAGAGCGAGCAGCCGCTGCTGGCCGACGGCAAGTGCACGCTGGTGATCGTGCCAGCCGGCGCCGTTGTTTTTCGCCATCTCGGCGACCTTCGCCTCGGCATCGGCCTAGGCTTCATCCGTCGTATCGCGGACCAGCGTTGTGATCCGCAGCCCGAATTCCAGCGGGGGAAGGTCGCGGTCGAGGTCCCGGCTCAGTACCTTGAGCCGGTCGATCCGTTCCCGGACGCCGTCGAGCGGCTCGCCCCAGAAAAGCTGGACATCGGCCTCGGCGGCCGCCACCCGTTCGGCCGCCTCCGACGCACCGCCAAAATAGAATTTCGGGTGCCGGCGGTCGCCGCGGACCTCGATGCGCGGCACCACGGTGGATTCGGTGACCCGGAAATGCTCGCCTGCTGAGGTGACGTTTTCTTCCGTCCATAACCTGCGGACCAGCCGCATGAACTCCCTCGTCCTGCTATAACGATGCGCCTGATCGCCTTCGCTGTCGCCATAGGCGGCCAGATCATCCTTGCCTGAGACGATGTTGATCCGCACGCGCCCGCCCGTGAGGTGGTCGAGCGTCGCCGCTGCGGACGCGAAATTCGCCGGCCGCCAATAACCCGGACGGATCGCAATCAGCGGCTCGAAGGTGGTGGTGCGCGCGGCGAGCGAGGCGGCGACGGTGAACGTGTCGGGGCGGCCCCAGCCGGTGCCGATGAGCGCGCCCTTCCAGCCATGCTCCTCCAGCGCCCTCGCATGGCTGGTCAGCATATCGAGGCTGTTGTGATTGTCGACGGCGGAATCGCCGCGATGGCCGGGCCTGACGTCGTTTGGAATATACCAGAGAAATTCGGAATTATTGCTCATGCGATGCTGCGGATCTGCGCGGTTGGAAGAAGAAGGCCTCCTGAGGAATCATGCGGTTATCTGCCTCGCCGGGCGCCATGCGGGGTAAGATGGAGCATTGCCCACTAAAACAGTAGACTATTTAATTTAATATTGGCGGCGCTGATGGAAAATTGTCCCAGAGGTCGGTGCCCGCGGGCTTGGCAGCGTCCCAATAGGAAAAGCGCCTGGAACGCTTGTTCGCAGGCGCTTTAAGATTGTTCGATCACTGTTCTCGATCTTGCGGCCGGGCAGCGTCCGTCGCTCCAGTCGGCGCGGAAAATGCCCGGCGGTCAGGCAATGGCCGGCGGGTATTCGTTGGCCTGGAAGACATGGTGATGCACCTTGCCGGTGAAGAGCTGCAGGAGTTCGCCGGTGACCTCGCGGCTCTCAAAGCGCACATCGGAGCGAAGCGCTGCGTTGACCGCATCCATATCGGGATAACGTATGGCGAGAGCCATGGCATAGACCGGAGCGCCTTCGTCGCGCTCCAAGCCATCAAGCACCCGGACTTCCTCGGCGCCTGGAAATTTCGTCCAGAGAGGGACGAGCCGCTGCCTGACAAAGGCCCGGAATTCCTCTTCTCGGCCGGGATGGATTTCGCCTTCAAACAAAGCATAACGAATGATCATGGGTTCTCTTTTCCAAAACTCGCCGGAGCTGGATCGATATTGGCGTGGTGTCAGCGGGGGTAAGGGCGTATCCGCAGATACGCCCTTGGGAAGGCTTATTTGCCCCAGATTTTCTTGTATTGATCGCGATAGCCGTTGTCGGGATCGAAGCTGTTCTTCGGCCCGCCGTCGAATTCGACGTTCGCGCTGGTCACCACGTGCAGCGGCGACACGTAGCCCGACCACGGCGCACCCGCGAAAGCGCGGTTCAGTTCGTCGACGAGCTGCCAGCCCTGGAGGTTGAGCGGCTCGGCGACCGTGACGGCCTGATACTGCTTGGCGCGAATGCGCTGATAGGCGCTCTCCGAACCGTCACCCGCGGCGACGTTGACCGGCTTTCCGTCGCCGGGAATGCCGGCAGAGGCGAGCGACGGTCCCATGAAGTCGTAATAGAGGTCGTTGATCGCCAGCGAATGCGTCCACTTGGCGCCGTACTTCTGCAGAAGCGACGTGGTCAGCTGCGGCATGCGCTGCGAGGTTTCGGCGATCGGCGTGTCGACATATTCGAGCACCGTGCCGCCGAAATCCTCGATCTCCTTCTTCATGCGGTCGGCCTTGGCGATCGCGATCGCATAGGTGGAGTCGGTGAAGATGATGACACCCGGCTTGCCGCCGGCATCGGCGAAGGCCCAGTCCGCCGCAGACTTCGATACTTCCATCGCATCGGTGGTCACGTTGGCGAAGACGCCGACTTCGGGAACCGGGCCGACGGCCGAGGCGGCATGCCAGGAGACCATCGGAATGCCGGCAGCCTTTGCCGCTTCCATTGCCGGCTTCTGCTCGACGGCGTCAAAGCCGTTGATGATGATGCCATCGGGCTTCAGCGCCATGGCTTGGCCGAAGGCCGCCGTCCGGCCGCCGATCGAACCAGCGCCGTCGAGCACTTTCACCGTCCAGCCGAGCGCGCTGGCCGCTTCCTGCACGCCATTGGCGACGCCGAGGATACCGCCGTTTTTCATATCGGCTGCAAGAATGACGATGTTCTTTCCGGTGGCGCCTTTGGGGCCGCTCGTCGGGCCATCCCATGCGCTCACCTTGGAGGCATATTTCTCGACCACGGCTTTGGCGTCGGCCATGGAATCGGCCAGTGCCGGCACGCTGAGCATAAAGGCGACGGTTGCGACCGTTGCCTGCAATAAGGTCCTGCGCTTCATGTTCACTCCTCCATTTTGTTTGTTATGAAATGCCGGCCGGGCCGGCATCCTCATTTGGATGCGGGTGTGATCCTCCTCACAGCTCCGCGCTTGCGCTGGGCGTAGCCTGCGATGCCGATGGCGATCAGCAGGGTCACGCCGTTGAACAGCGGTTCGACGAAGAACGATCCGCCGAATTGCTGAATTCCAGATATCCCCACCGCCAGGATGATGACGCCGATCAGGGTGCCCCAGACGTTCACCCGTCCCGGCTTGATCGTCGTCGACCCAAGGAAAGCGCCGACGAGGGCCGGCAGCAGATATTCGAGGCCGACGCTCGCCTGGCCGATGCGCAGCTTCGAGGCCAGCAGGACCCCGGTCAGGGCCGCCAGCAGGCCTGACGTGACGAATGCGCCCATCACGAATTTGCGGACGGGAATGCCGTTGAGGGCCGCGGCCTTGGGACTGGCGCCGATGGCATAGAGATAACGGCCGATCGGCAGGTATTCGAGCACGATCCACATGCAGATCGCGATCAGCAGCACGTAGAAGCCGGTGATTGGCAGGCCGAACAGCATGGTGCCGTTCAGCGCGTAGAAACCTTCAGGCAGGACGCCGACCACCTGCCGGCCGCCGGTGTGCCAAAGGGCAAGCGCATAAAGGACCGTACCGGTGCCGAGGGTGGCGATGAAGCTGTCGATCTTGGCGACCTCGACGAGCAGACCGTTGATGAAGCCGGTGAGGACGCCAAGCGCGAGAACGATGAGGACGGCGACCGGCCAGGGAAGGCCGTAGACCGTCTGCAGGCTGATTGCGAGAATATGCCAGAGCACGATGCCGTAGCCGACCGTCAGGTCGATGCGGCCGGACGCCATCGGGATCATCGCGGCGAGCGACAGAAGCGCAATGATCGCCTTGTCGGAGACGATCGAACGAACATTCAGGACCGTCGGAAACGTATCCGGCAGCATGATCGAAAAGAGCAGGATCAGGCCGACTGTCAGGATCACCAGACCATAAACCGGAATCAGGCGCCCGATCTTCTGTCCGGCGGACAAGCCGGCCATTTCGCTCTTGGTCGGCTCCAGCGCGGTGGATTCAATGGATTGCATGGCTGTTCTCCCGATGGCTCAAGCAGCTTCCGATGCGGATGCGGCCGTGATGACCGCCTCCGTCGTCAGGGCGCTTCCAGTCAGTTCGCTGACGATTTTGCCGCGCGAGAAAACCAGCGCGCGGTGGCAGATATGGGCGATTTCCTCGAAGTCCGTCGAAACAACGACGACTGCGAGACCAGCTTCCAGCGCCTGGGTGATCAGGCGGTAGATTTCCGCACGCGCGCCGATGTCGACTCCGGCGGTCGGATCTTCCGCGATCAGCAGCTTCCGGCCGGTCGCCAGCCAGCGGCCGACGACGACCTTCTGCTGGTTGCCGCCCGATAGAGCTTCCACCGGCAGATCCGGATCGTTCGGCCTGAGGCCGACGGACTGGCCGATCGCATGGGCAAGGTCGGCTTCGCCGCGCGGAGACAGGAAGGAAAAAAGCCCGCGTCCGACTGCGCCGGGGTTGATATAGGTATTTTCCCGAATGGACAGCGAGAGCGCGACGGATTCCTCCGTCCGGTCGCGGGCGATCAATCCGATGCCCGACGCCATTGCGCTCAGCGGGCTCGAAAGGTTCGGGGTTTGGTCATGCAGCAGGATCGTGCCGCCGAAAGGCTCGCAGCCGAACAGCGCCCGGCCGATGCGTTCCTGGCCGGCGCCGCGCAGGCCGGCGAGGCCCAGAAGTTCGCCCTGTCTTATATCGAAGGATATCGGGGTCGTGCCGGCGCAGACGAGATCGCGCACCTTGACGATCGCCTTGCCGGGCTTGATCTCGGTCTTCGAAAAGAGACTGTCGCCGCTGCGGCCGATGATCATTGTCACGAGTTCGTCGGGAGTGGTCTCGCTGACCGGCTTCTGCCCGACCATGCATCCGTCGCGCAGGACGGCGACGCGATCGGCGATGCGGAAAATCTCGTCCAGCCTGTGGGAGACATAGATCATGCCGACGCCGCGCTGCTTCAGGGGACGGATCGCATTGAACAGCCGATCGACTTCGTCGGCGGGCAAGCTCGCCGTCGGTTCGTCGAGCACCAGGACGTCGGCTTCGACGGCAAGCGCGCGGGCAATGGCGACGAGGGATTTTTCGGTGCGCGACAGAGCCGAGACCCGCGTCGTCGGATCGAAATCGCAGCCGACCAACTTCAAGGCCTCTTTCGCGCGCGCCTGCGTCCTGTTCCAGTCGATCAGACCCCGGCGCATCGAGAAGCCCTGCGACAGGCCCATATTCTCGCCGACCGTCATCCACTCGATCAGGCCGAGATCCTGATGGATAAAAGCCACCGGCTGCCGCTCGTTCGGCTTCGGCGGGCGATGATGGTAGCTCTGCCCGCGAAACAGGATGTCGCCGTTATCGGGCTTGTAGATGCCGGCCAGGGTCTTGATCAGCGTCGATTTCCCGGCGCCGTTTTCGCCGAGCAGCGCCAGGATCTCGCCCTCGCGCAGGTCGATCGAGACGTCACGCAGCGCCTGCGTGCCGCCGAAGCTTTTGGTGATCGATTGGAACTCCAGCAGTCTCTTGGCTTCCACTGTGGCTCCTCCCAAAGCTGCAGCTGTCGTCATGTTATCGATAACATCGGCCGATTAGTCAAGCGGAAAGTGACAATCTCCCAGGCCTGAAATGAGGTCAGTTGGCGGCAAATCCGTCGAGCAGGCGCATCATCTCGGCAGAGTCCTTCGGCCCAAGGCCGGCAGCGCAAAGCAGGCGATGAATCTCCACCACCGCGCCCGTCATCGGCAGTGGCGTTTTTGTCCTCAGTGCAAAGGCCTGAAGCGAGTCCAAATCCTTCAGCATGTTGTCGATCCTGCCTGTCGGCGAGAAATCCCGGGCGGCGAATTTCGCCATGAATTCCTGCAATATCCGGCTGTCCGCCCTGCCGCCGGCAAGGGCGGCCGGAATGGCGGAGGGATCGACGCCGCCGGCTTCCGCCAGCTTGACGGCTTCAGCGACCGACTGGAACAGCACGGCGCAGAACAGCTGGTTGATCAGCTTAGTGGTCTGCCCGGCGCCGGATGCGCCCATCAGCGTATAATTGGCGGCAAGATGCCGCATCACCACGCGCGCCCGTTCGAAATCCTCGGAGCTGCCACCGGCCATGATCGTCAGCTTTCCGCCGAGGGCACCGGGCACACCGCCCGAAAGCGGGCAATCCACCCATGCCATGCCTGTTTCCCCCCGCAGCCGCTTCGCCATGTCGGCGGTCTCGGCCGGGTCGATCGAAGACATATCGATCAGCAGCTTGTCAGCGCTTGCCGCCGCCGCAACCCCCTTCTCGCCGAAGACGACGGCGCGGACGATATTTGCGTGATTGAGGCTGAGGACGCAGAATTCCGACCGCGAGACCGCATCCTCCACCGAAGCGGCCCCGTGGGCGCCCTTGGCTGCCAACACCGCGACCTTTTCAGTATCGAGATCGAAAACCGATACTTTGTGGCCGGTTTCGATCAATCGCGTGACGATCGCCGCTCCCATGATGCCCGCGCCGATGACGGCGACATCTGCTCTGTGGTCATCCCGCATGATAATCTCCTCCCTTGACGGCCACGCTTCGCAGCCCCTCACAAGCCAGCGCCACCATATCATCCAAAGCCATATCGATCGCCACCGCCACGACACCGGGCTCCCCGATCGGCGGCTCCAGCGTCTGCAACTGGCTGTCGAGCAGCGAAGCCGGCATGAAGTGGCCCTGACGGGCCTGCATCCGCGACAACAGCAGATCACGCGACCCATCCAGGAAAATGAAGGCCAGGCGCCCATCTGCCGCCTGCCGCAGCCTATCCCGATAACTTCTCTTCAGCGCCGAACAGGAGATCACCAATCCCTGCGACGCCTTTTGCGCCGCCCTTAATTCCTCACCGATCCGGTCGAGCCACGGCAGGCGATCTTCATCGGTGAGCGGTATGCCCTTCGCCATTTTCTCGACATTGCGCGGGGGATGGAGCTGGTCACCTTCCACAAACAACATGCCGTTGCGACCGGCGAGGCGCTCGCCAACCGAAGATTTGCCGCAACCGCTGACGCCCATGATAACCACGGCAAAGGGCAGTGCCTCTTTCTCAACGTCCATCGTCTCGCCTCCCTTAGAGGCAGGTCGTGATGCCGCCGTCGACATAAAGCGTGTGGCCGTTGATGAAGGACGAACCGCGTCCCGAAAGGAAGACGGCGGCACCTACCAGTTCCTCGACATTGCCCCAGCGTCCGGCCGGCGTCCGCTTTTCGAGCCAGGACGAGAATTCCGGATTATCGACGAGCGCCTGGTTGAGCGGCGTCTTGAAATAGCCCGGCGCAATCGCGTTGATCTGCAGACCGTGCTTGGCCCAGTCGGCGCACATACCGCGGGTCAGATTGCGCACCGCGCCCTTGGTCGCCGTATAGGGAGCGATGCCCGGACGGGCGAGCTCGCTCTGAACCGAGGCGATGTTGATGATCTTGCCATGCCCACGGGCGATCATGGCTTTGGCGGCCGCCTGGCCGACGTAAAACACGCTGGAAATATTGGTGGTCAGCAGCAATTCCCATTTGTCCGCCGGGAAATCTTCCAGCGGCGTGCGGAACTGCATGCCGGCATTGTTGATCAGGATGTCGAGCGGACCGATATCGGCTTCGATCGCGGCGATACCCTGCGCAGCAGCGTCCTTGCTGGTGACGTCGAAGATCGCCGCATGGGCCGAAAGACCTTGAGCCTTGAGGCTTTCGACTGCGCGTTTGACGCTTTCGGGCGTGCGGCCGTTGATGACGACCTCGGCGCCATGCTGCGCCAGGCCCTCGGCCAGCGCATAACCGATTCCCTGGCTCGAGCCGGTGATCAGGGCAAGCTGCCCGGTCAGATCAAACAGGTTCTTCATGCAAATCACTCCTCCGGTGTCGCGGCGAATGATACCGCCACTTGCGGTGAAACTCACTTGACATCCCTATCTCGAATTATATGTTATCGATAACATAATCAACAGCCAAAATGCGAGACGAAGACGCAATGCCTGACGTAGAAATCTTGATGGCCGGGGCCTATCCAGAGTGGGACATGGTCGATCTGGAGGCGAGCTACCGCGTCCACCGCCTGTGGGAAGCCGCAGATCGGCAGGAACTGATTTCAAAAGTCGGCAGCAATATCCGCGCCATCGCGACGCGCGGCGAACTCGGCGCTTCCGCCGAGCTGATGAAGCAACTGCCGAAGCTGGAGATCGTTTCCTGCTACGGCGTCGGCACCGACGCGATCGACCTCTCCTATGCCCGCGCCAACGGCATTCGCGTGACGAATACACCTGACGTGCTGACGGAAGACGTCGCCGATATCGCGATCGGACTGCTGCTTTCCACGGCACGCCAGATTCCGCAGGCCGACGCTTTCGTCCGCACCGGCCAGTGGGGCAACGTTCCCATGCCGCTGGTAACGCGGGTTTCGGGCAAGAAGGTCGGGATCGTCGGCATGGGGCGGATCGGCAAGGCGATCGCCAAGCGGGCTGCCGCTTTCGGCTGCGACATCTCTTATTTCGCCCGCAATAGGGACCAGGATGTCGCCTATGGCTATGAAGCCAATCTGGTCGCGCTTGCCAATTGGGCCGACTTCCTGATCGTCATCGTTCCCGGAGGGGCCGCGACCATGAAGATCATCAACGCCGAGGTGCTGGAAGCGCTCGGTCCGGAGGGCATGCTGATCAATGTTTCGCGCGGAACGACCGTCGACGAGGAAGCGCTGATCGCAGCGCTTCAGAACCGCACCATCCAGGCCGCCGGCCTTGACGTTTTCCTCAACGAGCCGAAAATCGATGCGCGCTTCCTGACGCTGCCGAACGTCGTGCTGCAGCCCCATCACGGCTCCGGCACCATCGAGACCCGCAGGGCCATGGGCAAACTGGTCAGAGACAATCTCGCCGCGCATTTTGCCGGTCGCGCGCTTCCGACGCCGGTCGTGTGAGGAGTTCGACATGAAAGCCATCGTCATTCACGCTGCAAAGGACCTCAGGGTCGAAGAGCGCGAAGCGGAGATTGCAGGACCGGGGCAGGTGGAGGTTGCCATCGAAGCCGGCGGCATCTGCGGTTCCGATCTGCATTATTACAATCACGGCGGCTTCGGCACCGTTCGGCTGCGCGAACCGATGATCCTCGGCCACGAAATCGCCGGCACAGTCAAGGTGCTGGGTGCCGGCGTGAGCGACCTTGCCATGGGAGACCGCGTCGCGGTTTCCCCGAGCCGGCCGTGCAGCCATTGCCAATATTGCCTGAAGGGACAGCAGAACCACTGCCTGAACATGCGATTCTACGGCAGCGCCATGCCCATGCCGCACATTCAGGGCGGCTTCCGCCAGCGGCTGGTGGCGGAGCGCTGGCAATGCCACAAGGTCGCCGACGGCATTTCTATTCATGAGGCCGCCTTCGCCGAACCCTTTGCCGTCACGCTGCATGCGGCAAGCCGCGCCGGATCGCTGCTCGGCAAGCGGGTGCTGGTCACTGGCTGCGGTCCGATCGGGATGCTGGCGATCGTGGCCGCCCGCGTTCTCGGCGCCCGTGAAATCGTCGCGACCGACGTGACCGACAGCGTTCTGACGATCGCCCGCACCAGCGGCGCGGATCGCACGATCAACGTTGCCACGCATGCCTCCGACCTTGCCGCTTACGGCGCCGACAAGGGATATTTCGATGTCATGTTCGAGGCGTCGGGCAATGAACGGGCCGTGCGCGCCGGCCTTGAGGTGCTGAAGCCCCGTGCCGTTCTCGTGCAACTCGGCCTTGGCGGCGATGTCTCCATTCCGCAAAACATGATCGTTGCAAAGGAAATCGAGATGCGCGGCACATTCCGCTTTCACGAGGAGTTCGGGCTCGCCGTCGAGCTGATCAACGCGCGCCGCGTCGATCTGAAGCCGCTGCTGACAGGCGTCTTCGCAATCGACGAGGCCGTCGCCGCTTTCGAACTGGCAAGCGACCGCAGCAAATCGATGAAGGTGCAGATCGCTTTCTGACTATGCAGCGCGGGCGCGGTCTGTGCTTTCGCGCAGCACGACCCTGTAGCTCGTCAATGTGATCTCGTCGCCGGTCGCCTCGCCGCTGCCTTGCAACGCATCGAGCAGGCGGACGGCGGCCTGCCGGCCGATGCCGTAACAGTCGACATTGATCGTGGTGATACTGGGATGACAGACTGACGAGATCTCGTAGTCGCCGAAGCCGGCAATGGCGATATCTCCCGGCACTTTCATTCCCCTGCGCTTGCATTCCATGATCGCACCGAAGGCGGAAAGGTCGGAGACGCAGAGAACCACTTCCGTGTCCGGCCAGCGCTCCAGCAGGCTCATAATCGCCTGACCGCCCTGTTCCATGGTGATCGGCGGTACGCCGAAGGAAATCGCCCGGCCCGGCCCGAGGCCCAGTTCCTCGACCGTCTTCAGGAAACCGCTTCGCCGCTGGCTGCCGCGCGTATCGCGCGCCGTCGTCCCGCCGATATAACCGAATTTCCGGTAACCCTGATTCGCCAGCGCCCGCACCAGCAGGGACATTGCCTCGCTGTTGGAAAAGCCGACGACGTGGTTGATCGGCTCTTCCGGAATTTCCCAGGTTTCAACCACCGGAATGGCGGCCTTATCGAGCATGCGCCTCGCACGGTCGGTATGCGAACCGCCTGTCAGGATGATGCCTTCGGGACGCCGGCGCAGCATCGCCTCGATCAGTTTTTCTTCTTTCTCGGCGGAATAGTCGGTATAGCCGAGAAGAAGCTGAAGGCCGGCATTCTCCAGTGCATCGGTAATGCCACGGGCGGTGTCGGAGAAATTCGAATTGTTGATTGAGGGCACCAGCGCCGCGATGAAGCCGCTGCGCCGCGAGGAAAGACTGCCGGCGGAGAGATCCAGCACGTAGCCGAGCGCGTCGACGGCTTCCATAATGCGCTTTCGCGTTTCTTCGGAAACACTTGCATCCTGGCGAAAGGCGCGCGAAACGGTCATGGCCGATACGCCGACATATTTGGCGACCTCAGCCATCGTCAGCTTTTGAGCGTCTCCAGCCTTGAGGCGCTTGACCTTTGGCTCATCGTCGTTTTTCACTGCTCTCCGCTTTCAAACAACGCCGGAATTGTTTAATTCAGCACACGATAAAGTTATCGCTATCATCGCACAATCGATTTTATCCAGGAAGTATGCGGTTCCACAGCCGGAAAAGCCTGCTTCTCACCGGATTTGCTAGGTTACCGGCGCCTTGCCGGCTATACGAATCTCCGAAATCCGGGCATTATGATATCGATAACAATCTCGAGGAGGAAGACTTATGTTCGGTGAAATCGAAGGTACCGGGTTCGAGGTCCTCGACCCGCGCTTTGAAAGCTGCTTCGTCGGCCATGCTCGGGTCGAACGCCTCTGGACGGGCGGCCGCTGGCTGGAGGGACCGGCCTGGTTTGCCGCCGGACGCTATCTGGTCTTCTCGGATATCCCGAACAACCGCATGATGCGCTACGACGATACCAGCGGACATACCTCCGTCTTCCGCTCGCCCAGCAACAACTCGAACGGCAACACCGTCGATAATCAGGGCCGGCTGATCACCTGCGAGCATCTGGCACGCCGGGTCACCCGGACGGAGTTCGACGGCAAGGTCAGCGTGCTTGCCGACCGGATCGCGGGCAGGCGGCTCAATTCTCCGAATGATGTGACCGTCAAGTCCGACGGCACAATCTGGTTTACCGATCCGAGCTACGGCATACTTCACGACTATGAAGGCGACTATGGCGAAGAGGAAATCGGCGGATGCCATGTCTACCGGCATGATCCGGAAACTGGCGTGACCGATCAGATGACGTCGGATTTCATCAAGCCGAACGGTCTGGCTTTCTCGCCCGACGAGTCGGTTCTCTACGTCGCCGACACCGGTGCATCGCACTTGCCGGATGGTCCGCGTCATATCCGAAAGCTCGCGGTATCAGGCGACGGGACGCTGAGCGACCTCGGCGTGTTCGCAGAATGTACTGTCGGCATGTTCGATGGGTTTCGCGTGGACCGGAAGGGCAGGATCTGGACAAGTGCGGCCGACGGCGTGCACGCCTATGATCCGGATGGCACGCTGCTGGGCAAGATCCATATTCCCGAGATCGTCTCCAACGTGACTTTCGGCGGAGAGAAATTGAACCGCCTCTTTATCACCGGGACTACGTCTCTCTACGCCGTTTATCTCACGGCCAATGGGTCGAGACCGGGGTAAACTCATGCAGGCGCGGCTGCGCTTCCGGGCGGCCGCGCTTTCTGGGTGCTTCGCCGCTCACCGTTGACTGAGGCCGTCGGCCAACCTGACGAGATTGAGGAAATCCGACCTGTAGCCGAATGGATCCGCCCCCCGCGATGCCGCGGCGAGATCGGCAACCGCCTGATAGGAATAAGTGTCGAGGGCGGGGAGGCGGCTCAGTTTCTGGCCGAAGGCGGCGACGGCCACCGAGAAGCGGACATCCTGTGGCGCGGCATCGACGCTGGCGACCGCATTGACGTCGCCGACCGGCGTGGTGATGAGGGCGCTCTTATCCTCGCCCGGCCGCTTGTAGCGTATCTTGACGAAGGCGATCTCGCCCCGGTGGGCATTGTCCGGCGTTATGGTCGGCGCCTTCCCTTCCGCGCCGTAGCGCAGATCATCGTTCATCATCGCGGGGCTTCCCTTGGGCGTAATCTCGTAGATCGCCGTGACGCTGTGGCCAGAGCCGATATCGCCGGCATCGACGCGGTCATTGTTGAAATCCTCGCGGTTAAGGGCGCGCGTCTCGTAGCCGATCAGCCGATATTCGGCGATCCGTTCCGGATTGAACTCGACCTGGAACTTGACGTCCTTGGCAATCGGAAACAGTGTCGATCCGGCCTCTTCGACCAGCGTCTTCTGCGCTTCCGCCAGGGTGTCGATATAGGCGGCGCTGCCATTGCCGTTCTGCGCCAGCGTCTGCATCAGGGAATCGTTGAGATTGCCGCGTCCGAAGCCGAGAACGGTCAGGAAGATGCCGTCCTTGCGTTTCTCTTCGATGATGCGCTTCAGGTCCTCGTCGCTCGACGGGCCTACATTGAAGTCGCCATCGGTTGCCAGCATCACGCGGTTGACGCCGCCCTTGACGAAGGCCTGCTTGGCAAGATCGTAAGCCGCCTCGATGCCCTCGGCGCCGCCGGTCGAGCCGCCGGGCTCCAGTCTGTCGATCGCCGAGAGGATTTTCGATTTTTCGGCCACGCGTGTCGGTTCCAGCACCGTGCCGGCATTGCCGGCATAGGTAACGATCGAGACGGTGTCGTCGGCCTTCAGCCTGTTGACCAGCAGACGGAAGGCGCTCTTCAGCAGCGGCAGCTTGTCCGGCTCGTCCATCGAACCCGAAACGTCGATCAGGAAAACCAGATTGGCACGCGGCGTCGTCGCCGGCGCGATATCATAGCCTTTGATCGCCACATGCATCAATTGCGTGTCGTGGTTCCACGGTGTCGGCATCACCGTTACGGTCGCCTTGAAGGGCTGATCTGCGCTCTCGGGGCGCGGCCAGTCATAGGGGAAATAGTTGATCATTTCCTCGACGCGAACCGATTGCGGATCGGGCATCGCCCCGCTCGTCAACGATCGGCGGACAAAGGAATAGGAGGCGCTGTCGACATCGGCGGAGAAGGTCGAAACCGGGTCGGTTGCAACGCTCTTGACCGGATTTGCCGCAGCATTGGCAAAGCGCTCGCGATTGGCATCGGGCTGGATCTGCACACGCCCTTCCGCCGGCGGCAAAGGCGAGGGGGCGACGGCCATCGACTCTGCCAATTGCGGTTGAGGGGCGCCGGGAGCGGCCGGCGCGACGCGTTTGGCCGCGCCGAGCGCCGCAGCCGAGCCCTCGGACTTCGTCAGCGGGGCGATCTCGCCGGCATCGAATTCAGAAGGCGCAGCGGGTTTAGCGGCGGCCGACTGCTCCTCGTCCTGCAAGCCTCGGGTGCTATCAGCCGCCGATGATTGAGCTGCCGGCTGCTTCTCTTTCGCCGGTGCTTGGGCAAGCTGAGGTGCGACCTCGACGGGTTCGGCCGGCTCTGGCGCATTATTTTGCGAGACGTCACTCGCGATCTTTTCCTGATCGACGATCGGCAGCCCGTTGTGATTCAGCGCTATCACGAGATAACCGGCAGCGGGAATGACGAGCAGCGTCGCAAGGGCTGAACCGGCAAGGAATTTCTTGTTCATGGCAGGGCTCCATATCCGATTGATAATGGAGCTTTGACGCCAGCCCTTCAGATTTCCTTGGGCTGCGGCAGTATCATTTCCTGCGTCGTCGAAGGCCTGCATGGCGGCGGCAAGCGCACGCGCGCGCGCCTCCGGATCGGCTGCAGGCGGCGCGGTGCGGGAGAGTTTTTCCAGTTCCTTGTCCACGGTCATACCTCTTCCTTGCCGAGCATGGCCTTCAGTCTCTTGCGCGCTTCATGCACCTGCCAGGAGACGGTCGTTTCCGAGCAGCCCATAATATCGGCGGCAGCGGAATGGCTGAGGCCTTCGCCATAGACGAGCAGCACCGCGTCGCATTGCCTTTCCGGCAAAGCGCGCACGGCCGCCCACAATTCGCTCGATACTTCATCGTCATTCTCACCGGGCGCATCGGGCTGCGGTTCGGCGGCATAAGCACGGTACGTCTGCTCTTCTCGAGCCAACTTGCGCCTATGGTCGCGGGCGGCGTTCAGCGTCAGGGTGTAGAGCCAAGTCCTGAAGCGGCTGGCGCCGCGAAAGCCGCGGATCGCCGCGCCGAGTTTGACACAGACCTCCTGGGCGATGTCGTCCGCATCGGTGGAACTGCCCGACCACCGCCACGCCGTCGCGTGGACGAAATCATAATGGCGAGAGACCAGCTGCTCAAAGGCCTCCCGGTCACCGCGCTGCGCCCGTTCTATGAGCTCCGCATCCAATGCGCACCTACCCCCAAGCTATCAAGCATGATGCTATTTCGGGATTGAGACGTTTCTCCGATGGCGTTCCTTGGGTCGACGGCAAAAATTATGGCTTTTTCTGAAACGGCGGCAAGTCTCCGCCCCGCAGGCCAAAAATAGTGGACGCCGCGACATCCATGGGTCGCGACCAGACAGATTGCCTCCGTTTTGAAGGCGCATGATGATGGCAGAGTCGGCCAAGGGCATGGATCTGCATGTCCCAAATCGAAAGGACTCTTCATGTCCGCTCCATCGCCTGTCCCTACCGAAAAAGCCATCCTGCAGTTTCTCGAGATTTGCGATAGTTTCTATCCCGCCGACGCGGTCGAAGCGCCGGTCGAGCAGCAGCGAAACTGGTACGATGCCCTTTGCGCCCGGTTCGACCGCCCGCTGCCGCCTGAAATGATTTTTGCCGACGGCATAGTCCAGCGCATTCCGATCCGGCGCTACCGTCCCCGCAAGATCAGCACGCGCACGGTACTTCTCTATCTCCATGGCGGCGGTTTCGTCGTCGGTTCGCTGGAGAGCCATCATGCCATCTGCGCGGAGATTGCCGATTTTGCCGGTGCAGAACTCGTTTCCGTCGATTATCGCCTGGCTCCCGAATATCGCTGGCCGGCACAGACGGATGACGCCTTTGCCGTGCTGAAGCATCTGCTTTCGGCCAACAACAAGGTCGTGCTGATCGGCGATAGCGCCGGGGGCAATCTTGCGGCGGGCCTTGCACTGCGGGCACGCGACGAAGGCCTACCCGGCGTCGTCGGTCAGGTCCTGATCTACCCGGCGCTCGGCGGAGACCTGTCCGCCGGCTCCTATGTCGAGATGGCTGCGGCGCCTGGCTTGACCACGGCCGATGTTGCCTATTATCGCGAGATCCTGCAGGCGCCGGCAGGCAGCGAGATCGCCGAGCCGCTGAATGCGTCTTCGCTTGCCGGACTGCCGCCCACCTACATCACGGTCGCGCATTTCGATCCGTTGAGAGACGACGGCCGCCAGTATGCGGCCCGGCTTGCAGCGGAGGGTGTCGAGGTCTCCTTTCGGGAGGAGCCGCAGATGGTGCATGCCTGGCTTCGCGCCCGTCACATGAGTGAAGGCGCGCGCGACGGCTTTCACGCCGTCTGCGAGGCGGTTCGGCATTTCGCATCAGCCTGACGATCACATCAGGTCGCGCGCGATCCGCTTTTCGGCAAAGATCTTTTCGAAGATCTGCACATCGTCCTCGAAAGCGGTGACGACGGCGCTGATGATCCAATCACTCGCGGTGCAGGCAATCCGCGCGGTCGCGACCGTGCGCACGAACCAGCCGGGCCGGTGCATGTCGCAAGTCCAGGTCGAGGTGCCGGTCATCGACAGCGGGTCATCTGGCGAAATCGACCAGACCTCTTCGCGCAATTGCCGCGTCGACAGGCCGGTTTCCGGGTGTTCGTAAAGCCCGGTCTCCTCGTGGATTCGATAATCCGTGCGGTTGGCCGAGAGGTCACGGACGACCTGACGCTTCGTCGCGGCGCCCGCATGCTCGATATATTTGGGCAGGGGATCGGGATTGGCCGGTTCATCTATTTCGATCTTCCGGTGGTCCCCGAGCAAGGGCAGCGCCAGGCCGAGCGAGGCGATATCAATCTCGACCCCTTGATCATCGGGCGGCGGCAGGATCATCGGCCAATAGGCGGTCGAAAGCGAAAGGCGGATTCGATGGCCCTTGCGGAAGCGATAGCCGCATGCATCGAGCACCAGCCGGATCGCCACTTTCTCGCCCGGCGTGAGAGGCTTGGGATCGGCATTGCCATCGCGGTGCGTGAGATTGATGACGCCGAAGGCGACACGGGTGGCCGTGCCGTCCGGATGGACATCGACCAGGCGGGCGCAGAGATTGCCGCCTGTCGCGTGGGGGCGCAACGCAAGCGTTACGACGGGCCGGCCGAGATAATCATGATCCTCTGCAAGCGGCACCGTGTCGAAGACCAGCGAGCCGGAATCGTCTGAGCGTTGGTCGATGGCCATTTCGGCGTCGGGCTTCAGCGTAAAATACTCTCCGGACGCCGTGCCGGTGTCGAGGGGAGAATGGAGATGGACGGGATGCTCGGGCGCATGCGGGATCGGCATGCCTTGCGTCAACCGGCCGAATTGCTCGACATAGAAGCATTGCATCCGCGGCGGCGTCCACATGTCCTTGGCGATCCAGAAGCCTGGATCGCTGTCGCGTCGGGCGGCAGGCCTGACGGCATCAAGAATATAGGCGCGAGCCTGCGGCAGTCGGTCGATGCCATTGTCGTCGCCGCGCAGCCATTTGTTCCACCAGGCGATCGCTTCGCTGTGGAAGTCGACGCGCGGCTTCGGCCAGGCGAAGTGCGGATATTTGTGGACCCAGGGGCCGATCAGGGCCTTCCCCCTTCCGCCGAGACCTTCGACCGCCATCAGAGGCGTATTGCGGTAGCCGTCCGCCCAGCCGGCGATGACGAGCGCCGGGATATCCACCTGCGAAAAATTCTCCGAGATCGAACCGTGACGCCAGAAATCGTCGCGCCGCTGGTGCGCCAGCCACTCCTCCATGAAGAACGGTTCGCCGGCCAGGCGTTCCAGCCACATTTCCTTCCAGCGGTCGCCGACCAGGGCAGGATCCGGCGGGCGCGACTGGTAGCCGAGCATGGTCGCCGCCCAGGAGAGCTGGGCGGAGAGGTGGCAGCCGTTCTTATAGTGGATGTCGTCGTTGTAGCGGTCGACGGTCGAGGCGATCGAGATGACGGCTTTGAGCGTCGGCGGGCGTAGCGCTGCGACCTGCAGGCTGTTGAAGCCGCCCCAGGAGATGCCCATCATCCCAACCGAACCGTTCGACCAAGGCTGCGCAGCAATCCAGGCAATCAGCTCGCAGGCATCGGCAAGCTCGCGCTCGGTATACTCGCCATCGATGACGCCTTCGGATTCTCCCGATCCGCGGATATCGACACGCACGCCGGCAATGCCTGCGGCGGCAAACACCGGATAGGTCGACTCGTCGCGGGGGCTGGTTCCGTCGCGCTTGCGATAGGGCAGGAATTCGAAGACGACGGGAACCGGATCTTCTTCCGCGCCGTCGGGCATCCAGATGCGCGCGGCAAGCCGCGTTCCATCCTTGAGCTCAATCCATTCATTCTCGATGGTGGTGAAGCCGCGGGATGTCATGCTCACTCCTTCATTCACATTCAATTGCCGGCGCTTTCCATGCGGCGTGTCGCAAGCACGCGTTCCAGCCAGCCGATTTCCATTTCGGGCACAGATTTCAACAGCAGGTCAGTGTAGTCGTCAAAGGGCGGCGACAGTGCCGTCGACTTCGGGCCGAACCGCACCAGCTTGCCGCGATGCATGACCGCGACGCTGTCGGCGATCGCCCGGACGATGGCGATGTCGTGGGTGATGAAGACATAGGAAAGCTGCTCTTCCCCCTGCAGGCGCAGCAGCAGCTTGAGGATACCCTCGGCCACCAGTGGATCGAGCGCCGAGGTCGGCTCGTCGCAGAGGATGAGCTCCGGCTTGGCGGCAAGGGCTCTGGCGATCGCCACACGCTGCTTCTGACCGCCCGACAGTTCAGCCGGATAGCGGTCGATGAAACCATTACCCATTTCGATCTGATCGAGCAATTCCTTCACTCTGGCGGTCTTCGCCGCACCTCTCAGGCCATAATAGAAAGTCAGCGGGCGGCCAATGATGTCGCGCACCGTCTGGCGCGGGTTCATCGCCGTGTCGGCCATCTGATAAATCAGTTGGATGCGTCTCAGATCCTCGTTCGGCCGGCTCTTGAGATCGGGCATCAGCGGTTTGCCATCAAAGACAATCCGCCCGCTGCTCGGCGGCAAGAGGCCGGTAATGGCGCGCGCCAGACTGGATTTACCCGAGCCGGATTCGCCGACGACCGCAAGCGTCTGCCCCCTCGGCACATGCAGCGAAACATCGTGCAGCACCTTGAAGCCGTTGGAATATTCGGCGCTGAGATTTTCCACTTTAAGAAGGGCCGCGGATTGGTCCGGCGCTTCCTCGCGATACGCCTGCCGGACATTGACGAGGGCGCGCGTATAATCTTGCCGCGGCGCCTCGATGATCTGCTGAACGCTGCCATATTCCACTTGGCGGCCATGGCGCAGGACCATAATGTCGTCGGAGATCTGGGCGACGACGGCAAGGTCGTGGGTGATGTAGAGCGCGGCCGTATGCGTTTCCTCGATGGCATGCTTGATCGCCGCCAGCACGTCGATCTGGGTGGTGACGTCAAGCGCCGTCGTCGGCTCGTCGAAGACGATAAGCTCGGGGTTCGAGCAGAGCGCCATCGCGGTCATTGCGCGCTGCAGCTGGCCGCCGGAAACCTGATGGGCAAAGCGCTCACCGAAGCTTTCGGGATTGGGTAATCCGAGAACACGGAACAAATAAAGCGCCCGTTTGCGCGCCTCGTCTTTGGTCATCAGACCATGTTTGACCGACGCTTCGATCACCTGATCGCCGAGCCTGTGCGCCGGATTGAAGGCTGCCGCCGCCGATTGGGCGACGTAGCAGACCCGGGCGCCGCGGATTTTCTGGATGCCGTTCTTGCCGAGCGCCAGAATGTCGGTACCGCCGAGCCGCACCTCGCCGCCGGTGATTTCGGCGCCGCCGCGGCCATAGGCCAGTGCCGAGAGGCCGATGGTCGACTTGCCGGCGCCGGATTCTCCGATCAGGCCGAGAACCTTGCCCTTCTGAAGATCGAAGGAAACGCCGTCGACGATCGTCACGCGCTTCGGCGGTTCGCCCGGCGGATAACTGGTCGCCTCGATCTTCAGATTGCGGACGGAAAGAAGCTCAGGCATCGCCGCGCCCTCCCTTGAGGCTGGATGTGCGTTTCAGGAGCCAGTCGACGACAAGATTGACGCAGATGGCGAGCACGGCGATCGCCGTACCCGGCACGAGGGCGGCCGATATGCCGAAGATGATGCCATCCTTGTTGTCCTTGACCATGCCGCCCCAATCGGCGGCGGGCGGCTGAATGCCGAGGCCGAGGAAGGAAAGCGTCGAGAGGAACAGGATCGAGAAGGCGAAGCGCAGCCCGAACTCGGCCAAAAGCGGCGACAGCGTGTTCGGCAGGATCTCCCGGAAGATGATCCAGAGCTTGCCTTCGCCACGCAGCTTCGCCGCCTCAACGAATTCCATCACCGCGACATCGAGCGCCACGGCGCGGCCGAGACGATAGACGCGGGTGGAATCCAGGACGGCCATGACGAGGATCAGGACGACGATGTTCTGCGGCAGGACCGCCAGCACCACGAGCGCGAAGATCAGTGTCGGGATCGACATCATCAGGTCGTTGAAGCGCGAAAAGACCGTGTCGATCAGCCCGCGCGACACCGCTGCCGTAAAACTCAGGATGACGCCGAGCGAGAAGGAGATGATCGTGGCGGCGGAGGCGACCAGCAGCGTCGTGCGCGCGCCATAGATCAGCCGCGAGAGGATGTCGCGACCGAGATTGTCGAGGCCGAAGAGATACTTATCGTCAGGCAGTTGCCAGACGTCGCCGACGACCTGCGTTTCGCCATAGGGAGCAATCCAGGGCGCAAAGAGCGCAAAGATGAAGGCGAGTGCGATGCCGGCCATGCCGATCCAGGCGGTGATGGGGATGTCTCTTGCTCTCATCTCGGATGCCTCAGCCTGGGATTGGCGATGATCGCCAGAATATCGGCCGTCATGTTGAGGAAGATGTAGACGGCCGCGAAGATCAGGCCACAGGCCTGCACGACTGGCATGTCGCGTACGGTGACCGCATCGACCATATATTGCCCCATACCGGGATAGACGAAGACCACCTCGACGACGACAACGCCGACCACGAGATAGGCAAGGTTCAACGCGACGACGTTGATGATCGGCGCCAGCGCATTCGGGGCGGCATGTTTGACGATGGCGCGGAAGGCGCTCAGACCCTTCAGTTCGGCGGTCTCCATATAGGCCGAGGACATGACGGAGAGGATCGCTGCCCGCGTCATGCGCATCATGTGCGCGAGCACGACGAGAACCAGGGTCGCCGTCGGCAGGGCGATCGCCTTCAAGCGCTCGACCAAGCCCATGCTGTCATAGACCGTCGCCGGGAAGGTCGCCATGCCGAACTTCACAGCGAAAAACAGGATCAGCAGGTAGCCGATGAAGAATTCCGGCAGCGAGATCGCCGCGAGCGAGATGACGTTGATGATCTTGTCGGGCATTCGATTGCGAAAATGCACCGACAGCATGCCGAGGCCGACGGCGAGCGGCACTGAAATGACAGCCGCGAAACCCGCCAGGAAGAGCGAATTGCCGAGTCGCTTGCCAATCTGCTCGCTCACCGAGTTCTTGCTGGCCCAGGAGGTGCCGAAGTCACCCTGAACGGCACTGCCGAGCCATTCGACATAACGCGTCGTCACCGGGCGATCGAGCCCAAGGTCCCGACGGATATTGGCGACCGCCTGCGGCGTCGCCGACTGGCCAAGATAGGTGGTGGCAAAATCGCCGGGGAGGGCTTCCAGCCCGCCGAAGATCAGGATGGACACCGCAAAGAGCAGGACAATGCTGAGCACGAAGCGCTCGAGAATGAGGGCCAACAGCGGAAAACGCTGCCGGAACCGGAAACCGGGCAGGACATTGCTTGGGGCAGGATTGGTCATGGCGAAGACCTAGCGCTGAAACGTCGGGAGGACCGCGGGTTTTGTCCCACGGTCCCGGCTTCGTTGGGGATCGGAAGGGCGTGCGCCCTTCGCCGCTAGGCGTCCAGCCAGACACGGGTTGCGACGTAACCGTTCGACATATCGTTGCCGATGTCATGGACATAACCCTTCACCTGCTTGGTGGAGGCGTTCACGAAGTCGTTGAACATCGGCAGGATCACGCCGCCCTCGTCGCGCACCATCATCGCCATGGTGCGGTACATATCCTTGCGTTTGGCTTCATCAAGCTCGGCACGCGCCTGCAGCAGGAGCTTGTCGAAGTCAGGGCGCTTGAACTTGGTGTCGTTCCAGTCCGCCGTCGAGAGATAGGCGGTGGAATACATCTGATCCTGCGTCGGACGGCCGCCCCAGTAGGAGGTCGAGAAGGGCTGGACGTTCCAGACATTGGTCCAGTACCCATCACCCGGTTCGCGCTTGACCTCGATCTCGATGCCCGCCTTCTTGCAGCTTTCCTGGTAAAGGACAGCCGCATCGACGGCGCCGGGGAAGGCGACTTCGGAGGTGCGCAGGAGAACCGAACCGCTATGACCTGACTTCTTGTAGTGGAAGGCGGCCTTATCGGGATCGTAGGTGCGCTGCTCGATTCCCTCGGGGAACAGCGCATAGGTGCTGTTGATCGGGAAATCGTTGCCCACCTTGCCGTAACCGCCGAGGATCTTCTGCACCATGGTTTCGCGGTCCATGGCGTACTTGAGCGCCAGGCGCAGGTCGTTATTGTCGAACGGCGCCTTATCGCAATGCATGATGAAGACATAATGGCCGCGGCCGGCTGTCGAGAGAATCTCGACGTTGGGTGCGCGCTTCAACAGGCTGACCGTCTTCGGGTCGACACGGTTGATGTAGTGCACCTGGCCCGACGACAGGGCCGCGATGCGGGCGGTGGCGTCGTTCATGCCGATGATCTCGATCGAATCGACGTAGCCGCGGTCGGTACGCCAGTCGTCCTTGTTCTTCTCGAAGGTAGCGCGGACGCCGGGCTCGAAGCTCGTCAGCTTGTAAGGTCCGGTACCGATCGAGGCCAAGGGATCGTCGACGCCGCCATTCGGCTGGATCACCAGATGGTAATCCGACAGCAGCAGCGGCATATCGGCATTGCCTTCACTGAGCGTCAGGACGAGATTGCCGCCATCGGCCTTGATCTCCTTGATCGAGCCGAGAACGCCCAGCGCGCCTGATTCCGAGCTTTTGTCGGTGTGGCGCTTCAGCGTTGCAACGACGTCGTCGATCGTCAGTTCCTTGCCGTTGTGGAACTTGACGCCCTTGCGGATCTTGAAGGTCCAGGTGACCGCATCCTTTGACGGCTCCCAGGATTCGGCGAGCGCCGGCACGGCAGCCCCAGTCAGCGGATCGGATTCGACCAGCATATCGCCCCAGCAGCGGCCGACGCAGAACATGAACTGCGACAGAAATTTCGCCGGATCCTTGGAATCGGTGGCGGCACCGCCTTCGAGGCCGAGCTTCAGGTGACCACCGTGCTTCGGTTCGGCGGCTTCTGCGCTTTCGGTGAAGAGTTTGTCGGCAACGGCAAGTGTGATGCCGGCCGCCATGGCGCGTCCCATGAATTCGCGGCGGCTGAGCCCGCCGGCGGTGACGCGGCTTGTGAGATATTTGGTGTAGTCGTTCATTCCCCTGTTCCTTCTTTGGTGCGTTGACAGAACTTCCGGGCAGGATCGCAGGCGGTTTCCTCTCCGCCTCCGGTGCCCGCATCATGCGGGAAAATGCGCGGTTGCTGCCGCCTCCTTATCGTCCTTTCCAAATGGGGCTTCGCTTCTCCGCGAAAGCCCGCGCGCCTTCCAATTGGTCTTCGCTCGAATAGAGCCGATCGACGGTCGCAAACTGCCGCTTGGTGATCTTGTTCATGGCGGTCTGGAACGTCGAACCCTCCGCTTCGCGAACGATTTCCTTGATTGCAGCATAGACGAGCGGCGGCCCGCTTTCGAGCAGTCGGGCAAGCTCCCAGGCTCTCGCCATCAAGCGATCGGCGGGCAGGATTTCATTGACGAAACCCCAGCGATGCGCTTCGTGGACGTCGAGCCAGCGACCCGTCAAAAGCATGTCCATCGCGATATGATAGGGGATGCGCTTCGGCAGCTTGATCGAAGCCGCATCGGCGACCGTGCCCGACCGGATTTCCGGCAGGGCAAAGGTCGCATGCTCGGCGGCGATAATGAGGTCGGTCGAGAGCGCGATCTCCAGTCCGCCGCCGCAACAGATGCCGTTGATCGCCGAGATGATGGGCTTGTTGAGGTCACGCAGTTCCTGCAGCCCGCCGAAGCCACCCACGCCATAGTCGCCGTCGACCGCATCGCCCGACGCAGCCGCCTTCAGATCCCAGCCGGCGCAGAAAAACTTTTCGCTCGCACCCGTGACGATGGCAACGCGCAAGTCGGGGTCGTCGCGGAAATCTCGGAAGATCAATCCCATGGCGCGGCTGGTCGCGAGGTCGATGGCGTTCGCCTTCGGCCGGTCGATGACGACTTCCAATATTCCGCCGTCACGTCGTGTACGAATGTAGTCGCTCAAACCTGCGCTACCTCCTTCGCCGTATGAGAGCATCAACTGCAACAACACCGCGCCCTTCGGGAAGAACCATCAAGGGATTAATGTCCAGTTCCTCAAGGCGCACCGCATTCTTTACGACATATTCTGCCGTAGCTGCGACGGCGTCTATAGTGGCTTCAAGATCGCCGCGCGGGCGCCCGCGATAGCCATGGATCAACTTTGCGATTTTAAGCCATGAAATCGCCGCACCAATATCCGCTTTCGTCGCCGGAAGCGGCAGGACGACGGAATCTTCGAGCAGTTCGACGAAGATTCCGCCCGCTCCCAATGTCAGCGACAATCCGAAAACCGGGTCCCGGCTGGCGCCGACAATGAGCTCGGCGACTGGCGGATCGATCATTTTCTCGACGAGATAACCGCCATTCGGCGGCATCGCCGCCGCCGCATTCGACACCGCCTCTGGATCTTTGAGGTTGAGCACGACGGCGCCGGCCTCGGTCTTGTGCGCAATGCCGAGCCCCTTCAGTACGACGGGAAAACCGAGCCGCTCGGCCTGCTCGGCGGCTTCGCGAGGAGAAAAAGCCTGCAGCCCCCGGGGAACAGGGAGGCCGCAGGCAGCAAGCTCGGTCTTCGCATCGGCTTCCGACAGCGTATCGAGCTCGCCATCAACGGGGACGACGTTGAGGAGCGGCAGGGGAGGGGGACGATCCCAGGCCTCGCCGATCCCAGCGGCAACTTCCGCCGCGGTTATGGCTTCGTCGATACCCGAGAAGGGGACGATGCCCTTTGACATCAGACGAGCGGCAACCGGCTCCGGCATGTTCTCGGGAAGGGTCGCGAGCACGCCGGCCAGCGCACCGGTCGCGGAGGCTGCGGCGATGATTGCGTCTGTCGTCGTCGTCCACTCGGATGAATCACACCGGTCGTCGCGGGGAAAATCGAGAACCACGAGATTGAGTGCGCAGCCACCCTTGAACATGGCGCTGAATGCCTCCGTCTGACGCGCGAGATCGCCCCAGACGAAGGTGTGGTAGTCGAGCGGGTTTGCAAGCGCTACCATCTCGCCGAGGACCTCGCGCAGCCGCGGCAATTGCTGCGGCTGCAGGGCGGGGAACTCCACTTTCCGGCCGACGGCGGCATCCGCCATCAGGGAAGCCTCGCCGCCCGAGCAGCTCATGGACGAAATCGAATAGCTTGGGAGAGGGCCGGCAAGATGCAGCAGTTTCAGAGTTTCGAGCAGCGCCGGCAGGCTCTGGACACGGCCGAGACCGAGGCGGGCGAGCACGGCATCGGCCACCGCATCGCTGCCGGCAAGCGAAGCTGTATGCGACACGGCCGCGTGTTTCGCCTGCTCGGACCTGCCGACCTTCAACACGACGACAGGCTTCTTCGACCGACGGGCCATAGCGGCAAGGCGTTCCAGGCCGGCAAGGTCGCCGAACCCTTCGACGTGAAGGCCAACCGCCGTGACGCGTTGATCCTCAATGAGCGCGCAGGCGACATCGGCAAGCGATGTCTGCGCCTGGTTGCCCGATGTGACCACATAGGCGATCGGCAGTCCGCGCGTCTGCATGGTCAGGTTGAGGGCGATATTGGAGGACTGCGTAAGGATCGCGACACCGCGTTCGACGCGCTGCATGCCATGCTGATCAGGCCATAACAAAGCGCCGTCGAGGCCGTTGATCAGCCCGTAACAGTTCGGCCCGAGGATCGGCATGCCACCGGCCGCTTCCACAAGGGCCTGCTGCAGTTCGGCGCCATCGGCAAGTTCCGCCGTCGCCTCGCTGAAGCCCGATGCATAACAGACGGCGCCGCCGGCGCCGGCCAGCGAAAGGCTGCGCACGATGTCGATGGTGAGCGTTCGGTTGACGCCGATGAAAGCGGCATCCGGTGCCGCGGGCAGATCGGAGAGGGAGCGATAGCAGCGCCGCCCAAGCACCTCGTCGAGTTTCGGATGAACCGGCCAGATCTCGCCCGAAAAGCCCATGCGGTCGCACTGCTCGATCACCCTGCGTGCCTCACGGCCGCCGAAGACGGCGATCGTTTGCGGTCTGAGCAGGCGGTCGAGCGGTCTTGAGGTCATCGGCTCATGCTCCCAGCGGCCGAAGCAGATCGCGGCTGATAATGTGCCGCTGGATCTCGGAGGTGCCGTCCCAGATGCGCTCGACGCGGGCGTCGCGCCAGAAACGGGCGAGCGGCAGGTCGTCCATCAGGCCCATGCCGCCGAAAATCTGGATCGCCTCGTCGGTGACGCGAGCCAGCATCTCGGAGGCGTAGAGCTTGGCGGAGGCGATCTGCCGGTCGGCGGGACGACCGGCGTCGACCTGCCAGGCGGCGGCAAGCGTTAGCCAGTCGGCCGCATCGATCTCGGTGATCATGTCGGCAAGCTTGAACGACACACCCTGATTGGCGCCGATCGGCTTGCCGAACTGCTTCCGCTCGGCGGCATAGGGGAGCGCCAGGTCGAAGACGCGCCGCGCCCGGCCGACGCAGGTGGCGGCAACCGTCAGCCGCGTGCCGTAAAGCCATTGGTTGGCGATATCGAAGCCGCGATGCACCTCGCCCAGCACCTGGGCTTCAGGAATGCGGCAGTCTTCAAAGCTGAGTGTACAATTATGGTAGCCGCGATGCGAAACGGACTCGTAGCCTTTGAGGATTTCGAACCCGGGCGTGCCGCGATCCACCAGGAAGGCGGTGATCTTCTTCTTGATGCCTTTCGGCGTTTCCTCCTCCCCGGTCGCGGCGAAGACGATGACGAAATCGGCGACATCGGCATGCGAGATGAAATGTTTCGTGCCGTTCAGGATAAAGTCGCCGCCATCGCGGCGTGCAGCGCATTTCATGCCGCGCATATCGGAGCCGGCATCCGGCTCGGTAATCGCAAGCGCGTCGATCTTCTCGCCGCGCACCGCGGGCAGGAGATAACGCTCACGCTGCTCGCCCTCACAGGCCATCAGAATGCCGGAGGGCCGGCCGAAGAAAACCGTCAGACCCAGCGAGCCGCGCCCGAGCTCCCGCTCGACCAGCGTGAAGGTGAGATGATCGAGGCCCGCACCGCCGACCTCCTCCGGAAAGTTGCAGGCGTAGAAGCCGAGATCGATGCATTTGCGCTGGATCTCGCGCCCCAGTTCCGGTGGAACGATGCCGGTCCGCTCGACCTCGCTCTCATGCGGATAGATTTCGGTCTCGACAAAGGCGCGAACCGTGTCGACGATCATTTGCTGTTCTTCGTTAAGGCCGAAATCCATGCCGATCCTCTTACCGTTTCTGGCCGACATAACGGCCGGCGCCTTCAGGCAGCGCCAATTCCGAATGAGCCGCAGCAATCGTCCTGACCTTGTCGAGCACGGCGGTCGGCGCCGGTGCCGCCTTACCCAGCTTGCTGTCGACATGCAGCAGCATGTGCTCGGCGGTTGCGAGAGCCTCGCCCGTCGCCGTAGCGTACAGCGTGTGGAAGACATGCAGCCGTTTGTCGTCGGCGGCGAGCACCTGACAGGTCGAGTGGATCGCCTGCCCGAGCTTTGCCTCGCCGAGATGGCGGATGTGGCTTTCGACCGTATAGTAGCTATGGCCCGCCTCGACATAGGCGAGATCGACACCGACAAGACGCAACAGCGCATCCGAGGTATCACCGAAAATCTGCAGGTAGCGGTGTTCGGTCATGTGGCCGTTATAATCGACCCAGGCGGGGCTCACCTTGGTTTCGACGAGCCTCAGCGGCTTCGACGGATCGAAAGGCGCTGCCGCGCCGCCTCCTTTCGCCCAAAGCGACTGCTCAAAATCCTTAAGCAGCTTGCCGGCACCCCAGCCTTCACCGCCGTGGCCGCCCTTGAGGGACTGGAGGATGCCAACAAGATTTTCGTCGCGGATGCGCTCGAGCTCGCGGATCGAAAGTCCCGCCGCCTGCTCGTCGGACTGTCGGCCGATTTTTTCGATCAGCGCATCGTCGAGATCCACCACATCGGTGAGCTTGGTCCAGGGCCAGGCGAGGCACGGCCCGAACTGGGCGAGGAAATGGCGCATCCCGGCCTCGCCCCCGGCGATGCGGTAGGTCTGGAACAGGCCCATCTGCGCCCAGCGCAGGCCGAAGGAATAACGGATGACGTCGTCGAGCGTCTCGACGGTGCAGATGTCGTCGTGGATAAGCCACAGGGCCTCGCGCCAGAGCGCCTCGAGCAGCCGGTCGCCGACGAAGGCCTCGATCTCCTTGGCGATGTGGACGCCCTTCATGCCGACCGGCGGCAGTTTGTCCATCGCCGCCTTGATGGTCACCGCCGATGTCTTCTCGCCACCGACGATTTCGACCAGCGGCAGCAGATAGACCGGATTATAGGGATGGGCGACAAACAGCCGTTCGGGATGTTTCATGTCCCGCTGCAGGTCGGTCGGCAGCAGTCCTGACGTGGATGAGCCGATCAGGGCATCCGGCCGTGCCGCGGCATCGATCTGCGTCAAGACACCGCGCTTGAGGTCGAGCCGTTCCGGCACGCTTTCCTGGATCCAGTCCGCGCCGGCGACCGCTTCCTCCAATGTCTTGCAGAAGGTGAGCCGACCGCGCGGCGGCAACGGTGCGCCGGTCAGCATGGCATAGGCCTTTTCGGCATTGGCGATCACTTCGCCGACGATGCGTTCCGCCTCCGGATGCGGGTCGAAGACATCGACGTCAATGCCGGCGAGCAGAAAACGAGCGATCCATCCGCCGCCGATGACGCCGCCGCCGATACAAGCTGCCTTGCTGATCCCTGTCATGCCGCCCTCAGCGCTTCGTCAGTTTGAGTTTCTTGCGGACGTCTTCCGGACCGACGATCCGCGCGCCCATGCCTTCCACCACCTGCACGGCCTTTTCGACGAGCTGCGCATTGGTGGCGAGCTGGCCCTTGCCGACGAAGAGGTTGTCTTCCAGGCCGACACGCACATTGCCACCCGCCAGAACCGCCGCGGCCGGATAGGCCATGGCATTGCGGCCGATCGAGAAGGCCGAAAAGGTCCAGCTCGCAGGCACATTGTTGACCATCGCCATGAACGTGTTGAGGTCGTCAGGAGCACCCCACGGAATGCCCATGCAGAGCTGGATCAACACGGGGTCTTCGATCAGCCCCTCTTCGGCGAGCTGCTTGGCGAACCAGAGATGGCCGGTGTCGAAGGCCTCGATTTCGGGCCGCACCCCGAGAGCCGTCATCTTGCTTGCCATCGCCCGCAGCATGGCCGGCGTGTTGGTCATGACATAGTCGCCGAGGTTGAAGTTCATCGTGCCGCAGTCGAGCGTGCAGATCTCCGGCAGGCACTCGGCGACATGGCTGACGCGCTCGGTGGCGCCCGCCATATCGGTGCCCTTTGCGTTGAGGGGAAGGGGACTTTCGACATCGCCGAAGATCAGGTCCCCGCCCATACCGGCAGTGAGGTTGAGAACGACGTCGATTTCCGCCGAGCGGATGCGGTCGGTCACCTCCCTGTAGAGATCATTGCGGCGGCTGGCGGCCCCGGTTTCCGGATCGCGGACATGGCAGTGAACAACGGCCGCCCCAGCCTTGGCGGCGTCGATCGCGGAATCCGCGATCTGCTTGGGAGTGATGGGAACGTGGCAGGATCTGGAAACCGTATCGCCGGCGCCGGTCACGGCGCAGGTGATGAAGACATCGCGGTTCATCGCTAGAGGCATGATTTTGTTCTCCCGTCTTATGGTCATTACGCGACAACATGAACAGAGATGCTTTACGCTTTCAGAAGCTTTTGATACATAATCGGAATCGGTGGAGGTGACATTGCTACAGCGATCGACCGAGCGGCTCGATATCGACCTTCTCGTCCTTCCGGATACGAACCTGATCCTGATCGCGTCGGTCATCGAGCCGCTGCGCGGCGCCAATCGCATTTCCGGCAGCGAGCTCTACCGCTGGCGGCTCCTGACACCGGACGGAGCGCCGGTTCCGACCACCAGCCACATCGCCATTCCGGCGGACGGGATCTTCCGGGCGACGGCCGAGGATAGACCGCTCTTCGTGCTTGCGAGCTACAACTGGCGCGGCAGCGCCACGCCGGCGCTGAAGATGCAGCTATCCCAGGCCGCCCGCCACCGCACGGTGATCGCCGGCATCGAGTCAGGCACCTGGCTGCTCGCGGAGGCGAGCTTGCTCGACGGGCAGCCAGCGACCGTTCACTGGGAAGATTACGAGGATTTTGCGCTTGCTTATCCTGAGGTGCGGGCCGTCAAGGATCGTTTTGTCATCGAAGGCAAGCGACTGACGACATCGGGTTCGCTGCCGACCGTCGACCTGATGCTGGAGATCATCAGGCAGCGACAAGGTTATTCGCTGGCGCTCGAAGTCAGCCGGCTGTTCCGCTACGAGCAGCCCTCCTTTCATGGCGACGAACCGCTTTCCGCAGCCTCGGCGGGGCTCAGCATGCACGATCCCCGCGTGGCGCAGGCGGTGCGGCTGATGGAGGAACATATCGAGCAGCCCCTGATCCTCGCTCGGATCGCCCGCAGGGTCGGCATCAGCGCCAGGCATCTGCAGGACCTCTTCCAGCAGAGCATCGGCGCACCGCCGCATGTGCATTATCTCGCACTGCGCCTGAATGCGGCGCGCCGCAAGGTGATCGAGACGACGGCCTCCTTCGCCGATATCGCGGCGGCAACCGGTTTCAATTCGGCCTCGGCCTTTGCCAGAAGCTACCGGGCGAATTTTTCAGAAAGCCCGTCCGAGACAAGGCGCCGCTTGCGCCGCCGCATCACGTCATCGGCGGCGGCGACGTAGGCTGGAACGCGTCCCGGATCATCTCGGCAAGCTCGCGGATGGCTTCGGTGGAACGGTAGGTGCTGCGGCGGAGCACCACCTTCGAGGAATCGACCGGCGGGAAACCGTCTTCGGCGGTCAGCTCCCGGCAGCCGGGCGGGATGCTGCTGCGCGAAAGCGTTGTCACGGCAAGGCCTGCGGTCAGTGCATTCTTCAGTCCCGAACCCGTATCAGCGATGAAAGCAATGCGATAGTTGCGGCCGATCTGCTCCAGCGACCGGAGCGCAAAATCACGTGACCAGGTGGAGTTGCGATAGGTCGCAATGGGGAGGGGGTCGAGATCGTGCAGCCGGTGGACCATCGAGGTGACCCAGACTGTGGGATCGATGCAGATGACCTCACCTTTCGTCTGGTCGCTCCAGTCGAAAACGACGGCGAGATCGAGTTCGTCCCGCTCCAGGGCGGCGAGGTTGCGTGATGTATAATCACAGGACACGGTGACCTCGACAGCCGGGTGACGCACAGCGAAAGCCGCAAGCGCTGCCGGCAAAACTGTCTGGCTGTATTCCTCGGGAATTCCGATGCGCACCGGCCCGTCCAGCGGCTTACTGCGGATCGTGGCGGCGGCCTCGTTCAGGAGATCAATGACCCTGCGGGCGTAAGGCACCAGCTGTATGCCCTGGCGCGTCAGCAGCACGCCGCGGGCGCCGCGCTCAAAGAGGCATTCGCCGATCGTCTGCTCAAGCCTCTTGATTTGGGTGCTGACGGCGGACTGCGTCCGGCCGATCCGCTGGGCAGCCGCGGAGAAATTCGATGTCTCGGCGACGACCAGGAAGGTTCTCAACAGGTCGCTTTCGATTGGCTCGTGCATGGTCAGCCATAGATAAAATCGATGATAGTCATCTCTACTATTCGTTTGTCTAATGTCAAATCCTGGCGCAGAAATGGGCGGCGTTCGACTTCCTTCTTTGAGAATCTGTGGTGACCATTGACAATCCGACCACGCGCCTCGCAGGCAGCGAGCACGAGAAGGGTGTGCTTCTCATTGTTGCCGCGACGCTCGCCTGGAGTGCGAGCGGCGTCTATTCGCGGCTGCTCACGACCGACGTATGGACGGCGATCGCCTGGCGGTCGTTGTTCGGAGGCCTGTTTCTGCTGATCCCCTGCCTTTTCCTCGAAGGGGGCATCTCGCGGCGGCAATGGCACTCCGTTTTCCATCCGTCCGGACTTGCAATGATCGCATGCCAGACCTTCAGTCAGGGATGCTTCATCGGGGCGCTCTATATGACCACCGTCGCCAATGTGACGATGATTTACGCGACGACCCCCTTCATCGCCGCGCTGTTCGGCTGGCTCATCCTCAAGGAGAGAGTGGCCAGGCGAACGATGATTGCCGGCGCCGTCTCCCTCTTCGGCGTCGGCATCATCGTCGCCTCGTCGATCGGCGGCGGCACCGGTTGGGGCGATCTCTTAGCGCTCGGCATGACCGCCTCCTTCGCGCTCGTCATCATTATTCCGCGCATCGATCCCGGCGTGCCGAGCCTGCCGCCGACCGTGGTCAGCGCTTTCCTGACGCTTGTCATCTTCGCGCCCTTCGGCTCGGTCGGCTCGCTCGATCTGCACAATTGGATCGTGCTAGCCGCCTTCGGGGCGACTAATTTCTCGCTGGCGCTGGTGCTCTTCCTCGCCGGGGCAAAGCGAATGCCGCCGGCCGAAGCCGCGCTGATCGGCACGATGGAAATCGTGCTGACGCCCTTCTGGGTCTGGCTGCTATTTTCCGAAGAGCCGCCCGTCGCCACCTATTTTGGCGGCGCCATCATCCTCGGCGCCGTGTTCTGGCATACGGCGGTCGATTTCAATCGGGGCCGCCGGCCATAGGGCGGCTGGCTGCCGCCTGTCCTCCGCTCCGCTGACGAATCTTGTCGTGTTCGCTCATGCGCCGATGAGCGACCATGCGATTGCCGTGACGGCCGTTTCAGCCGGCGGTGGGGCCACCCCCTTTGATAGTTCCAGGTGGCGGCCTCAGCCTCAACTAGCCAAAGAACGCACGAAGCTGAGCGAAAAACCCGCCTGGTTTATGAGCCGCCATCTTTCGTACGCGGCGAGCTAGTGTCGCAGCGCTGACGCGTTCCCCGAAATGGCAAAAGCAGACCAGGTCATGCAATTGCTCATCACTGAGTTCGAAGAACCGCCTGGCTTCGCCATAGCTGTCGTTTTCCATTCCTGCCGCCCGCAGAATGGGATCAGCGAACGCAACAGAGATCGGAGTGTCGTCGTCACGCAAGGCGAGCCGATCGGCAATCGGCTGATACTCTGTCTCGTGAAGCGTTCTGAGAAACGGCTTAGGGCTGCGTTCCAGAATGTCCGCCCACCGTTCTAGGCGTTCGCGCCTCGTCATTTCAAGGCGATCATAGGTCGGGCTGACCTTAGCGATCGTTTTCAATTGCTCGAGTGCATGCTGTTCCATTTCGGCCTCCTATCCCCGGAAAAATAGATGGTCCGCTCCCAGAAACAGCCTCGCTCAGGTCACAGCCGAAGTCCAATCACGATTGAAAACGACATCTGTTGCTGGCCGAAAGATGTGATTACAAGTGCCACATGTTCAGCGGTGCGAAGCCCGACAGTTGCGATCACATCATCCGGAGCGATCCGGAAAACTGCCGCATTCGCGAGATCAATCTGTCGTTCCCCACGGAAAGTGATTGCGGCTTTGCCGCCTGTCGCCAGGAGGTGCGCCCATGTCGCTTTTTCGGGCGCTGTTTTCGACCAGGCATGGTTTTCTGGTCATGTTCACGGCGCTGCCTTGCAAGCTGGCGACATGAACATGCGAGGCTGGGCAGCGGCCGGCGCGCTGCCGCGCGGCGGTGGTAGAACTGAAGTCCTCAAGGCGGTCGCTGGCTTGATACCCAGAGATCGAGACGGATCGAAAGGAGGTTCTGGAGCCCGAACCAGCTCTTTGCGCAGCAGATCTCCGGATTGCGGCGGGCGATGACGAGCGGAACGACAGGCCAGACCTATCGTGCCACTCTCTCCTCGATCCAGCCTGTCCCCGCCTAGCTGCGAAATTCGAATATCGCCCGATGCGGCGATGTGAATACCGGACTGCAGAGGAGGCAGGCCGGAGGAAAGCTTGCCGTCGACTGCATCGGTTGCAGCTCGAGGCATTCAACACATGGGAGGAATCCATGAGCAAGAACAGAGGCGTCGTCTATCTCCGGCCGGGAAAGGTCGAAGTCCGCGATATCGACGATCCGAAGCTGGAAGCGCCGGACGGCCGCCGCATCGAACACGGCGTGATCCTGAAGGTGATCTCCACCAATATCTGCGGCTCCGACCAGCACATGGTCCGCGGCCGCACGACGGCAATGCCAGGCCTGATCCTCGGCCATGAAATCACCGGCGAAATCATCGAGAAAGGCGTCGATGTCGAGATGCTCGAGATCGGCGATATCGTCTCGGTGCCCTTCAATGTCGCCTGCGGCCGTTGCCGTTGCTGCAAATCTCAGGATACCGGCGTCTGCCTGACCGTAAACCCGGCTCGCGCCGGCGGCGCTTACGGCTATGTCGACATGGGCGGATGGATCGGCGGACAGGCACGCTACGTCACCATTCCCTATGCCGATTTCAACCTGCTGAAAATTCCGGACCGGGACAAGGCGATGGCGAAGATCCGCGATCTCACCATGCTTTCGGACATTCTGCCCACCGGCTTTCACGGTGCAGTGCGCGCAGGCGTCGGCGTCGGCTCGACCGTCTATGTCGCCGGTGCCGGTCCTGTCGGCTTAGCGGCTGCGGCTTCGGCTCGCATCCTCGGTGCTGCGGTCGTCATGATCGGCGATTTCAACAAGGACCGCCTCGCACATGCGGCGAAAGTCGGTTTTGAGCCCATCGACCTCTCCAAGAGCGACCGTCTCGGCGACATGATCGCTGAAGTCGTCGGCAGCAACGAAGTGGACAGCGCCATCGACGCGGTCGGCTTCGAGGCACGCGGCCATTCGGGCGGCGAACAGCCGGCAATCGTGCTGAACCAGATGATGGAGATCACCCGCGCCGCCGGCTCGATCGGCATTCCCGGCCTCTACGTGACCGAGGATCCGGGCGCCGTCGACAATGCCGCCAAGCACGGCAATCTCTCGCTTCGCTTCGGTCTCGGCTGGGCAAAGGCGCAGTCCTTCCACACCGGCCAGACTCCGGTGCTCAAATATAATCGCCAGCTCATGCAGGCGATCCTCCATGACCGGCTGCCGATCGCCGACATCGTCAACGCCAAGGTCATCCCGCTCGAAGATGCCGTCCAAGGTTATGAGAGCTTCGATCATGGAGCGGCGACGAAGTTTGTTCTCGACCCACATGGAGACGTCGCGAAAGCCGCATAAAGCGCGGGACCGGAGACCAAACCGACAGCGCCGCGCTTCTTTTCGAAGCGCGGCGCTATTTAGTTTCAACTTGGCAAAACTACTGGATGCTGAACGGGAAATACTTAGCGTTGATCATGTCGTAGGTCCCGTCGGCCTTGATGGCCCTCAAGGCTTCGTTCAGGCGCGCAAGACGCTCCTTGTCATCCAGGCGCAACGCGATGCCGGCACCCTCGCCGAAATAGGTGACGTCGACCAGATCCGGCCCCTTGAACTCGCAGCAGGTTCCCGCCTTCGTGTTGGCGATCCAGTCATAAATGGCGAGTTTATCCTCAAGGATAATGTCGACACGCCCGTCCGAGAGGCCTTTGTATAATTCCGGCGAAGACCGGAAAACCGTCTTCTTCAGGTCAGGATAGAGGTGGTTAGCATAGGATTCCTGCGCTGTGGACGATGTCACTCCTAGTTTCTTGCCGCTGAGGGCGGCGGGGCTGACGTCGCTGATCGGCGAATCTTTCCGGGCGATGAACACCGACGGGCTGGTGTAATATTTCTCGGTAAAAGCGACTTTCTGGCGGCGCTCCAGGCTCATCGACATGGACGAGATGATCGCGTCGTATTTGCCGGCGACGAGATCGGGGATCATGTCGTCCCACTTTTCGATGATGAACTGACATTCGAACTTTCCGACGTCGCAAAGCGCGTTGGCGATATCGATGTCGAAGCCTTGCAGCTGGTTATTTGCATCGAGATAGTTGAAGGGCGGAAATGCTCCTTCGACGGCAACTCTCAGAGGCGTGCGATCTTGCGCAGCCAGCTGCAGCGGCGAGGCGGCGGCGAGAAGGAGGCCCAATCCGCCCGCCATCAGCGCTCCGCGCAGTATAGTCTGAATGGATAGGCGCAACATCGTCGGAACTCCTTGTGTGGCGTAGTCTCCGCCATAGTGCGCCCCAGCCTTTAATTCTACGTGAACGCTTCTTTGTTAACGTCCACGAATGCGCCCGTGGTGGGTTCAGGGGTTTAGGCTTGCACATCGTTGTCCCTTCCAGCTCCAATACGTTTCAGCAATCCTGGATAGCTTCGGGGAGAATTCTATTCCTGATCGCTGTCAGCGGGCTCGGAGCGATCGGACTGGTCGTGCTTTCCGCGCTCTGGGCGGGAACCGAGAGCGACGCGGCAGCCCTCGATCGACAACGTCAGCTTGTCAATGCGCGCCTCAGGGAACAGGTCGATCAAGTGGCGCATGTCATTGGTCAATTCGGCAATGGCTACCTCTCCGGCGTCTATCCGGCCTCCCGGGCAGCCGGAGTTTCCTCCAGCCTCGATACTGTTCTCACGGCGGCGGCCGGGAGTGCGATCAGCCACACTGCGATGTCGGCCTTCGGCTATGACCAGGCCTTCGTCGTCGATGACAAGGCGCAGCTGATCATGCTGACCGACGCCGAAACCGAAAAGCGCTATCGCTGGATGAGACCGCTCTTTCTGCCTCTCCTGAAAGACGCGCGCCTGACGGCGCACCACGGCACCGCTTCCAGCGAACCGATCCCATCGTCATTGGATAGCCGAGCGGCCAATAGCGCCCGCTCGAACCATGCACTGGCCAATCTGATGCGGCTCGAAGGCCGGCCGACGATCGTGGGCGTCGTTGCCGTCAACGAAGCCGCCGAGCGGCAGCCGCAGCCGATGCGGCAATTCCTGATCGTCGTGCGGTTTCTCGACGGCGCGGCGCTCGACGAGTTGAGCCGGCAACAAGGCCTCAACGGCGCGCGCTTCGCGCGCACGGCCGACGCCGACGAAAATGAGGTTGCGTTCCAGATCGACGCAACGGCAAACGGCGAACCGATTGGCTTTATTGTATGGCGGCCTGATCTTCCTGGTTCGAGGGTGATCGGCCGCTTGATGCCGGCGCTTTCGATTGCCGCCCTGGTGATCGCGGTCCTGTTTTCGGTTCTGCTGGTCCGCCTGCGAAGCAGTCTCGGCGAACTGAAGAAAAGCGAGCTGCACGCCAGGCAGCTCGCCCTGCATGACGTGCTGACCGGCCTTCCCAACCGCGCCTTGTTCGCGATGCGCTTGGAGGAGTGTTTGGCCGACACGCGCAATTCCGCCGAGCGGTCGGCGGTGGCGCTCCTTGACCTCGACCGCTTTAAGGCCGTGAACGACACGTTCGGGCATGCTGCCGGCGACGAGCTCATCAGGCTGGCTGCGGAGAGGGTCCACGCGTTGCTTCGTCCGGGCGACACGCTTGCCCGCCTCGGCGGGGACGAGTTTGCCCTGCTTCTCCGGAACATCAGAGATGATAAAATCTTGCCCTCCATCTGCGAAGCGATCGTTGCCGAACTTGGCAGACCCTTCCCGCTTTTGAGGGGCGAAGCGATCGCCCGGGTCGGCGGCTCGATTGGTGTGACCGTGGTGCCGGACGCCGGACGCAATGCCGACGATCTCATGCGTTATGCCGACGTCGCGCTCTACGAGGCCAAGATGGGCGGAAGAGGCCAGTGGCGCGTCTATTCGCCGTCCATGGACGGTGGCAGGAATGCACGCGACGTCCTCAAGAACGAATTGCGGGATGTTCTGACAAAGAGCACGGCCTTCTCCGCCGGCGCTCCACAGCTCGGTCCGGTCGGCAACAGACCGGACTTCGGATCGCTTGAGGTCTACTACCAGACAGTGCATCGCGCCGAGGTCGGATACTCGGCTTCGGGCGCGGAGGCTCTCGTGCGCTGGCGCCACAGCCAGCGCGGGCTGTTGACGCCTGCCAGCTTCATCCCGGCGGCCGAGGAAGGCGGCCTCATCGACGCTCTCGGTTTCTGGGTGCTGCGCGAAGCCTGCAGGGCTGCCGACAGCTGGCCGAAAGACACCTTTGTGGCCGTGAATGTGTCTCCCTCCCAGCTGAGAAGGCCCAACTTCGCCGAGGAGGTCTTCGCCGTGCTTGAAGAGACCGGCTTGCCGCCGTCTCGACTGGAGCTCGAACTCACCGAGTCCTCGCTGATCGAGGATAGCTCGGATGTCTATTCGGTACTGAAATCGCTGCGTGGCCGTGGAGTTCAGATTTCGCTGGATGATTTTGGAACCGGCTTTTCGTGCCTCAGCCACCTGGTCCGCTTCGACATAGACCGCATCAAGATCGATCGCTCCTTCGTCTCACAGCTGGGCGCAAAAGCCAATGGCGCCGCCATCATCGGCGCCATCGTTACCCTCAGCCGCAACCTCGGCATTTCGACGACGGCCGAAGGGGTCGAAACCGAATATCAAAGGGACTTTCTGGCCGCCCTCGGCTGCACCGACCTCCAGGGCTACTTCTTCTCCAAACCGGTTCCGCTTCGCGAACTCGACTGCTTCGGTAAATCCGAAAGCGGCCCCGCATCACGGACGATCGCTCCGGGAGCCATTGCCTAGCGCCCTTTGATCTTTCGGCATCAGGAACTTTCGCCCCGGGCAGCGGTTGACGCCCCAAGACGAATGGAGGATGTGATGGGCGAGATCGGCGAGTGGCGGCACCTTTGCGTCGACATGCAGCGGATGTTTGCCGAAGACACGCCGTGGCACGTTCCATGGATGGCCCGGATCTCCCCTCAGGTCGAGGAACTCGCCGGCCGCTATCCGTCCCGAACGATCTTCACCCGTTTCATGCCGCCTCAGCATGCGGATGCGATGCCGGGAAAATGGCGCGATTATTACCGGAAATGGTGGATGATGACGGGTGAGCATCTTCCGCATGGCCTCGTCGAGCTGACTTCGTCGCTCGCCTCGCATGTTCCGCCGGCAAGATGTTTCGACAAACGCACCTATTCCCCCTGGATCGACGGTCGCCTTCACACGATTCTTCAATCGGAACGGGTCAACACCCTTGTGATTACCGGTGGGGAAACGGACGTCTGCGTGCTTGCCGCGACGCTCGGCGCCATCGATCTCGGCTATCGCGTCATCCTGCTGAAGGATGCCGTCTGCAGCAGCGCCGACGATACTTATGACGCTTCGCTGGAACTTCTCCATGACCGCTTTTCCGTGCAGCTCGAACTCATGGAGACCGAGGAGTTCTTGAGCGGCCTTGGCTGAGAAGCCGTTCCGGCGATCTTTCATTGATATGTATCAAGGCTGGGCTCCCCGCGCCGGCATAAGCTGGGCAGCCTGCCAGAGGAGCTCGGCAGCGCATCTTGCGGCAACGAAATCAACCGGTCCGGAGATAAGCAATGTCTTTGAAGCTGATCAGTGGAATGATGAAGTCGTCCGGCGAGGAAGCCCTGCTGGTCATGGATGCCGGCGGCACGAACCAGATGGTCGTTATCGACAGGGAAGCCCTCCTTGAGGTTGCCCAGCCGCCGCGTTGCGACGAAAGCCGGCTGCAGGAAAATATCGGCCTTTTCAGCCGGATTGCCTGCGCGAAATTCAATCGCGGCGATATTGAGCGCGACGGGCGCATCAGAATTCATGCAGCCGACCTTTGAGTGCCGCTCACCTCCCCGACGGTGGTGAGTCTCGGCACTCATAGGAAGTGGCGCGTCAGATCCGGCGCGATCGAGCGGCAGGCATCGGCGCCAACAACGAGATCAGTCGCTTACGTCATGAACGAGCCGGCGAGGCCGGCGAGCACCGCGATACCGCTCACGATGGCGAGGCGAACCGCATAGCCAAGGCTCCCCGCGCTTGCTGCAAGCCCTGTTTTCGCAAGAAGATTGGCGAAAGCAGCGACCGCTATGGCTTGTGCAGCCGCGTCCGCCGGCAGGTTCGGGAGCTTCGCGATCGAAAGCGTTATCGCATCGAGATCGCCGAGCCCGGTGATGAAGGCGACCACCGCCAGCGACTGCGTTCCGAAGAATTCCAAGGCCGCCCGCGTCACGATGGTGACAGCGGCAAGAAGAAGAGCAAAGCGTAGGACGACGATCACCTCCAGCGGATTTTTCGGTGAAAAGTCGGGACTGTCACCGGCGCGCGGCGACAAGCCGGCCAAGCCACCGCCGATGGCAAGCGCCGCCGCACCCGGGCCAAGCAATGCCGCAAGCTCCTCCAGCACCGTCGGTGCGATGACACCGCAAATCAAAAGCACCCGGCTCAGGGATACCGCCCCCGCCATCATCGCTCCGGCTGAAAGCAGCGGCGAGAGCGCGGGCATCTGCTTAGACTGTCGGGCAAAGGAAAGAGTAAGGGCCGTCGAGGAAACGATACCCCCACAGGCGCCCGTCAGGAGCAGTCCGGCTCTGGCGTCGGTGAGCCGGATCATGACATAGCCAGCAAACGAAACCGCTCCCACGAATATGGTCAGCATCCACAGCTCGAAAGGGTTGATCATCTGCCAGGGATCGACCGCCTCATTGGGAAGAATGGGAAGAATGACGACCGTCATCGTCAACAAGATCAGGGCGGCTCTCAACTCGAGCCAGGTCAGTTTCCGCAGAAACCCGTGCAGAGGCTCCCGCGCCGCCAGAAGTGCCGTCATTGCAACCGCGCTCGCCGCGGTCGTCGTCATGTCTGCAACGACGGCTCCGAAACCGAGCGCAAACACCGTGATCGCGGCAATGGCTCCGGTTGCGCTGTAGTCACTCTCCCGCAGCGCCTGCATGCGGCTGAAGACAAGTATCGTGACGCAAAAGAATACGAAGATGGCCGTCGGCAGGACCGGCCCCACGATGGGTTGCAGGAAGCCGCAAAAGCCGCCGAGGAAACTCGACAGACCATAGGTGCGGATACCCGCCACTCTCTTGCCCGGCGCCGCCTCCCGTTCTTGCCATCCACGTTCGATGCCGACGAGTATGCCGATCGCAAGCGCAAGACTGAGGCGCTGGAATGCATCTGTCATCACCAATGAAGTCATCATCGGAACGTCCAGTTATTGCCGGCGACTCCGCCTGACGGAGGCTATTATGTCCCATTTTCCGTGGTGAGCACGCATGCCGATCTCTCTGTTCCTGGAATCCATCCACACCCGTGCGGAACGGGGTCGTGGCCGAGTTTGCGCAGAATGCCTTGACCGAGGCGCCCCGAGAAACTGCGCGATTGGCCGGGATCTCCTCGATAATGGCGGTGGTCTCCGCAAAGTGGTGGGTGGGCTGGCGGATGAGACGGTGGAAGACCTTTTGCGCTCGAACCTGTGCCCGATGCGTCCGGCCCTCAACCGGCTCCCCTGTCTTCTGCCTCTTCCAGAGCTGCGCTCAACAGTTGGAGCGCGAACTCCTCTGCAGCCTTTTCGTCATCCGCGCATAGCTTCAACGGGGCGCATCTCTCCTTCAGATTACGGATGAGTCTCCGGCGAAGCCTGGGGACGAGCCGCGTTTCCGTTTTGGCGAGAAGCTCCTGCAGACAGGTGACGGCCACCGCTTCAAACATGAGAAGCTTGCCTTCGACTTCGCCTTGCGAAGGAATGGGCAGCCGCTCGCCGCCTCGTTTGAAATCTCGCTCCGTCGACAGCATTTGCGGCCTCCTTAACCGATCACAGGCCTGCACCTTACCGAATTCCGCGATTGGGACGTCCACGGCCCCAATCGAGAAGCAACCTACAAGGCAGAAATCGACAGCGCTTTGACGAAGGTCAAGGAACCCCTTGCCATCGCGACTATCCTTTCCCTATCCAACCAGAGAGGTATATCGACATGGCCATCAGGACGGCATTAAGCATCCTCAGCGTTCATCAGTTCGAAGAAGATCTCAAAACCGCAATCGACTTCTGCGGCGCCCATGGCGCCCATTTGAACGCGCTGGTGATCTCTTTGGGAACTGCGCCGACGATCGGCAATTATAACACCATCTCTTCTGTCTGGCTTGACGAACGCCAGCGCGAAATCGACGTTTTGTCAGAGAAGACAGACGAGATCAGGACCGCTCTCGACCGAAGCGAGATCTCCTGCGAGGTCCAGGAGGTCTACACGGAATTTGCCTGGGCCGACGAAGACATTGCTGAAAGGGCGCTCTACGCCGACGTCGTCCTGATCGGGCGGCAGGCGGCCCAAGACGAAGATCTCCGCAAACGGATCATCAATGGGGCACTCTTCCAGACGCCGACGCCGATTGTCATCAACCGTGGCGCAGGCGCGATGAATGCCTCCTTGAGGTCGGTTCTGCTGGCATGGGATTCCAGCGACGAAGCGTCGCGCGCCGCCCGCCAATCGCTTGATCTGCTCCGCCAAGCCGACATCGTTTACGTCACGATGGTGGATCCGGTGGCGCGGATGCGCACGCACGGCGAAGAACCGGGCGCCGACATTGCCGCCTATCTTGCCCGTCATGGCGTGAAGGTGCAGGTGGATCGCATTGCCAGCGGCGGACGACGGGCAGACGAGGTCCTGCGGCAGCACGCCGTCGACGTCTCCGCCGACCTGATCGTCATGGGCGCATACAACCATCCCCGCTGGCAGCAGACGATCTTTGGCGGCGTGACGCGCGGCATGATCGAAGAAAGCCGGATGCCCATCTTCATGGCCCATTGAGCCGGCCGGCGCTCAGCCGGTCCGGCGTCTCACACCTCGTTGTGCATTTCGCCCGGTTGCTGCACACATCCGGGCGATAGGCACTAATCGATGGCGAAAGCCGCGCGGCCGGATATTGTCCGGACAAGGATGCCAAAGAAGATGTGCGGAGATTCGGCAAGAATCGGAACCTCCTTCGGGCTGAGCGAACCGACTTCCCACCAGTCCGGGTGCTTCTGCAATATTTCCCAGGCGTGCACACGCTCGCTCCGCCGGAGCTCAGTGTCGGGAAACTCCTCGAACTTTCCTTCGGCGATAACGCTCGTCCAGCCTTTGCCGACCCGCCGGTCCACCTGCAGGCACACTCTGTCGTTTTCCCGCATCCATTCGACTTTGCGGCCGGGCATCGAAAAACAGTATGCGACGCCATCTTCGAAGGCGAAATAGATAGGCACGACATAGGGCCGACTGTCCTTGCAGCAGGCTAGGTGCCCAAATCTTGTCTCTCTAAGGACGGCGTGGCATTCAGCCAGCGTAAGTTCCCGTAAACCCAATGACATGAGACGCTCCTTCGGATGTTCGAGGAGTCATTCTAGGCCGACCGCGCGGCTTCGCGCATTGATAAAGAGCAATGTCGTATTGGGTCCGCAGGGCCGACTTACGGCTCGGGCAGCAAGAGTGCCGCTCATGCCGGGATGACCATACTCGCCGCCACTCACGCTCATCGATTCGTGATGGAATCTGCTCGGGCAGAATGCTTCAATCCTACGAGGAATGCCTCTCGTCCGCCAGGCGGGCACAGGTCACACAGTATGGCGTGTAGGGGATGGCCTCCAACCGGTTGGGTTCGATCGGGGCGAGGCATCTGACGCAGCGACCGAAGCTTCAGCGCTTCAGCCGTTCGAGGGCCGCCTCGATCGATGTGATTTGCGCAGCGGCTTCCCTTCGCATTTCGGTCAGCACCTGATCATTCTCGACCTGAGTGATGCGATCTTCGCTGTCCGGATCCAGCGCGACACCGAGATCGGCATCGATCGCCGACCGCCGGCGCTGCAGGTCCGCTTTCATGGTCTTCAGTTTGTTTTCTATCTCTTCGTTCTTCATCGAAGCTTTCCCGCTGCGTGAAACGGCGGCACATGCCGCGCTCTGTTCGCCCATTCGCCCGGCCGGCGGCTGTCCGAATGCAATGTTCATCACCGTACAACCGTCTGGGAAGGCTGCATTGATCGGCGTCAATGGGGGAGGGGATGGGCAGATTGAGACATGTCAACGCGCAAATCCCGCTCAAGTGCGAGAGTGGCGACGCAGACCGCCATTCTCTTCTTGGGGTGTACACCATGAAACGGCATATCTTCCTTCCGCTTCTCACCTATCCTGACGCGACTTCGGAAGTCATGATCGCCAATGCGGTGATGCTGGCGCGCCACATGCAGGCGACGCTCACCGTCTGTGCGGTGGAGATTACCATTCCCGACGTCTCCAATGCCCTGTCCTCACTGATCATCGATGCAGCACGAATGGCGCGGGAAGCGGGGGCGCTGAGCCACAAGCGCGCTTCGACGCTGACGCAGAAAGCGCTCGAGGAGGCAACGGCGGCTTCTGTCGATCTACGCACGCGCGAGATCAAGGTCGAGGAGCCATTCGTCGTCGACGCGGTGGCGGAAGCCTCGCGCGCCTACGATCTCGTGCTTCTGGAACTGGCAGGCCTCTCCCGTCCAATCGTCGAGGCGGTGCTGTTCGGGTCGGGGCGGCCGCTCATCCTCTATCCGCCGGCGCCTTTCGGCGGCCGGATCGATCGTGTCGTCATCGCCTGGGATGGCAGCCACGCGGCCGCGCGGGCGGCTCATGATGCCTCTGTCTTCCTGGAGCAGGCCTCCAAGGTCTGCCTGCTTTCGGTGATCGACGAGAAGCCGGTGACGTACGAGACTGGCGATTATCTCATCGAAAACCTGCTGAAGAGCGGCGTGATGGCGGAGCCGACGCGGCTGCGCGCACACGGCAATCCGGTCGGGGAGGTACTGCAGAGCAAGGCCTTCGAATTGCGAGCCGACCTTCTCGTCATGGGCGGGTTCGGTCATTCGCGTTTGCGCGAATTCGTGCTCGGCGGCGCGACGCAGGCGGTGCTGACCAGCATCACCCTGCCTGTCCTGCTATCGCATTGAGAGACGGCATGCGATCAAGCACCGGCTCTCGAACTCATTGTCAACGCCACGAAGGCCGCGCGCCTCAGGCGGCTCCTCAATCCCGTCGCAGCGTCTTACCGGATTCCGCATCGAACAGATGAAGCTTGCCCGGCCGGGCAGCGATCGTTACGGCCTGCCCCGGCTCGAAATCGTGACGTTCAGACAGCACGGCGACAAGCTCGCCGGATCCGTAGCGCAGAAATACCATCGTCTCGTGACCGGTGGGCTCGGTGACGTTGACGGTCGTCTTCAGGCCGCTCGGAGCGAGCGACAGGTGTTCGGGCCGCACGCCCAGACGCACAGCCTGGCCATCGGAGGCCTCCGGCGTGAAACCGAGCGCGATCTCATCGCCTGTCTCCGTGACGAAGACGGCTCCATCGGCCTTGTAATGACCTTTCAGCAGGTTCATCGACGGCGAGCCGATGAAGGTGGCCACGAAGGTATTGCGCGGACGGTCGTAGAGTTCCAGCGGCGTTCCTGTCTGTTCGATCTTGCCGCCCTGCATGACCACGATCTTGTCCGCCATGGTCATCGCTTCGACCTGGTCATGGGTGACGTAGATCGTCGTGGTTCTCAGTCTTTGGTGGAGTTCCTTGATCTCCTTGCGCATCTGCACGCGCAGCTTGGCGTCGAGATTCGACAGGGGCTCGTCGAAGAGGAAGACCTGGGGCGATCGGACAATGGCTCGTCCCATCGCCACGCGCTGCCGCTGGCCGCCCGAAAGCTGGCGCGGATAGCGGTCAAGATAGGGCACGAGGTCGAGTGTTTCGGCCGCCGCCTGCAGGCGCTGCTTGATGAGATCGGCCGGCTGCTTCTGGAGGCGCAGCGCGAAGACCATGTTCTCGGCAACGGTCTTGTGCGGATAGAGGGCATAGCTCTGGAAAACCATCGCAATATCGCGGTCCTTCGGCGGCAGATTGTTGACGATCTTTCCGCCGATCGAGATGGTGCCGCCGGTAATGCTCTCGAGCCCTGCGACCATGCGCAGCAAGGTCGACTTGCCGCAGCCGGACGGGCCGACGAGCACCACGAACTCGCCGTCGCGAATGTCTATATTGACCCCATGCAGGATATTTAAGGCGCCGTATGCCTTCCGCGCCTCTGAAATATTGACCTCAGCCATATGCCTCCCACTCGCTTTCCGGTCACCCCAGGCACACATTCCAGGGGATGAATCTCTCGACAGTATCCAGCGTATGAGGCACAACGAACACGCGCTCTGCCACGACACCGAAATACCTTCAAAACCTCCTCCATGAAACGTTTCATTTTTTATTGACTTTTTCCGCTTCCCGTCTAATGCTCAATGATGAGACCGAGAGGAGCGGTTTCAAACAAGAATTATGAAACGTTTCATTTTCTTGTTTACCAGATAGTTCTGCACGAGACCAGTCCCAATTCGGGCCGGAGCCTATCCGGAACACTGGCTGGCGGCAGCGCACCAAACGTGGAGGAGGAAGACATGAAAGTCGAAATTTACGATGCATTGATGCGCCGTCAGGCAAGCCGCCGCGACGTTTTGCGGGGAACGGCAAGTGCGGCGGCTCTGCTCGGCCTGTCCGGCGCGATGGGCGGAATTGCCGGCGCCGCATTCGCCGCCGATGACCTACGCGCGCAGATCCTGCAGATCCCGGGCGTCGGCAAGGGTTCGCCGACGGACGCGGACTGGCAGAAGGTCGGCGAGCTCTGCCTCGGCCCGACCAAGGCCAATGTCAAGCAGGGTGAATTCGCCGGCGTCGAGCTGACCTTCATGGGGCTCAACAACCAGAATCTGCACAACTTCCTGTTCCGCGGCTTCCTGAAGCCTTGGGAAGCCTATACCGGCGCCAAGATCAACTGGATCGACCTTGCTCAGGCCGATTACAACGCCCGCCTTCAGCAGTCGATCGCAACCGGCACGGTCGATTTCGACATCCTTGAAATGGGCGCGCCTTTCGAAGGCGATACCGCCGGACGCGGGCTTCTCGACGAGATGCCTGACTGGGCTGCAAAGCAGGTCGAAGCCGACGACCTGGTGAGCTACCTGAAGCCACCGGTCGGCACCTGGGACGGCAAGACCTATCGTGTCACGATCGACGGCGACTGCCACACCTTCGCCTATCGCAAGGATTACTTCGGCGAAGGCTCGATCAGCGGCATGGCCGAGCCGCCGAAGACCTGGCAGGAGGTCAACGCAGCGTCCAAGGCGCTGATCGGCAAGACCGATCCCTTGACCAGCCAGCCCGCCTACGGCTATCTCGACCCGCTCAAGGGCTGGGGCGGCTTTGGCTTCTATTTCATCGAAAACCGTGCGACAGCCTATGCCAAATATCCCGGCGATCCGGCCTGGCTGTTCGACCCCGAAAATATGAAGCCGCTGGTTAATAACCCCGCCTGGGTCCAGGCAATCCAGGACGTCCTGGATTTGATCGCAGCCAAGGCCTATCCGGCCGATCAGATCAATGCGGACCCCGGCACCACGGCCTTCTCGCAGTTTCTGGCAGGCACCGGTGCAATGCTGATGTGGTGGGGCGATGTTGGCTCCGGCGCCCGCACATCCGATACCTCTGTCGTCGGCGACGTGGTCGGCTTCGGCATCAACCGCGGCTCCAACCGCGTCTACAACCGCAAGACCGGACAGTGGGAAGACAAGTATAACGAGGCGCCCAACATGGCCTACCTCGGCTGGGGCATCTACGTCACCAAGCGGGTCTCCAGCGACGAGAAGAAGCGCAAGGCGGCCTGGTCTGCTGCCGCACATCTCGGCGGCAAGGATCTGTCCCTTTGGACCTCGGCCTATCCCTCCGGCTTCCAGCCCTATCGTCAGTCCCACTTCAACTATGACGAATGGGAAAAGGCCGGTTACGACCGCGCCTATATCGAGGATTATCTGGGTTCGAACGCCGACAGCTACAATCACCCGAACGCCGCGATCGAACCGCGCATCCCCGGCATCTTCCAATACTACTCCGTCGCCGAGGACGAATTGGCGAAGGGCTTTGCCGGACAATACAAGTCGGCACAGGAAACGGCGGATGCGATTGCAGCCGCCTGGGAAAAGATCACCGACCAGATCGGCCGCGATAGCCAGCTGAAACTCTATCGGGCGAGCCTCGGGCTCTGATCGATTGACATAACGCGCTGGCGGACCGGAAGGCTCCGCCAGCGCCCATCCTGTCTGGGCGAGGAATATCAATGTCGACAGTCGAAGGCGACCTGCTCCACACGGTCGAAGCCGGCTCCATTTCCGCGAGCCGCCGTCTCTGGGGCCGCTCGGCTCTATGGCTCAGCGCCATATGGTTCATCGCATCCTTTGTGTTGCAGGCTGTCCACGAACTCGGCTGGACCGATTGGGGCTTTGCCAACTGGCGGCCGGTTCTCTACGCCTATTTCATCTGGGCCGCGGTTCTTTGCGTCACCCGCGTCGTCATATACGGCGAGGCCGGCAAGAAGGCGCTCTTTGTTCTGCCGGCCGCACTTTTCGTCGTATCGATGGTGGTCTTCCCGCTGCTCTTTGCGCTCTGGATCGGCTTCTCCGACTGGAATCTCGCCTCTTCGGCCGGGCGGCGCTTCAACGGGCTTGATAATGTGCGCCGGATGATCGCCGATCCGTTCTATGCCAATGCCTTGCTCAACATGATCCTTTATTGCCTTGCGATTGCTGTTGAATATGCGATCGCCTTCGGCCTGGCGCTGCTCCTCAACCAGGAAATCATTGCCCGGAAGTTCTGGCGGGTTACTTTCCTCGTGCCCTTGATGTTGTCGCCGGTCGCGGTGAGCTGGATGGTGGGCAAGTCGATGCTGGAAACCCGTTTCGGCCCGATCGCGCGCATGGCCCGCTGGCTCGGCTGGGAAAACCCGTCCTTTTTCGGTGATCCGCTGACGGCGCGCCTTTGGATCATGATCATGGACGCCTGGACCTTCATTCCCTTCATGATGATCATGCTGCTCGCCGGATTGCAGGCCTTGTCGAGGGAGGTGCTGGAGGCGGCCGAAGTCGACGGCGCCACCAAGTGGCAACGCTTCTGGCAGGTGATTTTCCCGCTGATGCTGCCGGTGTCAGTCACGGCGGTGATGATCCGCATTATTTTCAAGCTAAAGCTCGCCGACATCATCATCACCGTGACATCAGGCGGCCCGGGCGGGGCGACCGATTCCGTCACCAGCTTCATCTACCGCGAATACCGCGACCGCTCGAATGTCGGATATGGGACCCTGCTCGCGCTCGTCTATCTGGTCATCATCGTCGTCGGCATGACGGGGCTGATGAAGATCTCCGACCGCATCGTCAAGCGTATGACAGGAAGGCTCTGATGGTTCGCATCGATTTCGAAAAATACGGACGGGGCCAACGCCTTCGCTGGTGGGCCATGCGTTTGGCCGTTTACGGCCTGCTCGTCATCTGGGCTTGTGTCTGCATCTTCCCGCTGTTCTGGACGGTTTCGACCTCGTTCAAGACAGCCGCAGACGTGATGCGCGGCAATCTGATCCCGTGGTTCAATTTCGCGCCCAACTGGCTCGGCTGGCGCTCGCTCGGCCTCTCTCCCGATACGATTCCCCAGATCTCGACCGTGCGCGACGAGTTCATGCGCAGGCTTTGGAACAGCGTCATCATCTCCGTCACCGCATCCGCGCTTGCGGTTGTGCTCGGATCGCTGGCGGCCTATGGCCTCAGCCGCTTCTCCTATAAATTTGGCCATATGCGCAATTCCGATATTTCCTTCTTTTTCCTGTCGCAGCTCATCATGCCGCCTGTTGTCCTCGCTCTGCCATTCCTGGTTCTCTACAAGGAACTGGCACTGCTCGACACCTATGCCGGCATGATCGCCGTCTATACGCTGATGGTGCTGCCGATCGTCGTCTGGATCATGCGCGATCAGTTCGCAACCATACCGGTCGAGCTCGAGGAGGCGGCGCTGGTCGACGGCCTGTCGATCTGGGGCGCCTTTGCCCGCATCATCGTGCCGCTCGTCCTGCCGGGCATGGTGGCCGCCTTCCTTTTGGCGCTGATCTTGTGCTGGAACGAATATTTCTTCGCCGCGCTGCTGACTTCCACCAATACCAACACGCTGCCTGTCATGATTGCCAGCCAGACCGGCAGTCAGGGCATCAACTGGTGGTCGATGGCTGCCCTCTCCACCGCCGGCATCCTGCCGCTGGTTATCGTCGGCGTCGTGCTGGAAAAGCATATCATCGCCGGCATGACCGCAGGCGCCGTAAAATAGCTGCGGGATGGGAACAATGTCGAAGATGCCCACTGTCAAGGATGTTGCCGAATATGCAGGCGTATCCGTGGGCACTGTTTCGCGTGTGCTGTCGGGCGAAGCCGCGGTCAAAACCATGCTGCGCGAAAGGGTCAACGACGCCATTTCGGCGCTCGGTTACCGGCCGAACGTGACCGCAAGGGCGTTGCGCACCAGCAGAACCGATGTCATCGGCCTCGTCGTTCCCGACATCACCAATCCCTTTTTTGCGCAGCTTGCGGCAAGCATCGAGCGAGCGGCGCTCGAATGCGGTCACAGCCTGATGCTGGCAAGCTCGCATAATGACAGCGAGGCGGAGCAGAGCCATGTTTCGGCTTTTCTCGACCGATCGGTGCGCGGCATCATCGTGGTGGCTTCAAGCGACGGTTCAGGTCTTGATCTGCCGGCCTCGGTACCGGTCATATCGCTGGACCGCCGCTTCGGCGCCTTTCCCCTGGTATCGACCAACCATGCGCAGGCGGCCACGCTGATTGCCGATCATCTCTACGGGCTTGGGCACCGGCGCATCGCCTATATCGCGGGGCCGACCGACACCGAAGCAGGACGCATGCGCAAAGAGGCCTTTGTCAGCCGCATGCACGACTTCGGCAGGAGCGGTGAGCCTGTCGAACTGGAAATCTCCCATGGCAGATTCGACTACGAATCCGGCGAGAGAATTGCACGCGAGCTGCTTTCGCGCCCGCCACAGGCCCGGCCGACGGCGATTGCGGCCGCCAGCGACCAGCAGGCGATCGGCGCATTGAGGGCCGCCCGCGACCTCAAGATCGACGTGCCGCGAAAACTTTCCGTCACAGGTTTCGACGACATCTCGCTTGCCAATCTCGTCGTGCCGCGGCTGACAACCATCCGCCAGCCGGCCGATATGCTGGCACGGCGCGCGGTCAGCCTTCTCCTCGAAGAACCGCCGGGCAAGGGCGACGAAATGGTAGACGGATCGCTGATCGTGCGTGGTTCGAGCGGCCCGTGTCCGCAACCTGGCGCATCAGCTCGAAAGTCGGACCCGATTTCCGGAAAGCCCGATTCGTAGATGCACCACGCTCCGAGGCGGACGTCGCCAGACATGCAGATTGAAGGACGGCCGGCTTTCCGGCTAGAGGAAGGATGGAAGATCAATGCTCAAGGGAATTCGGGCCGAACTCAACGGCGATATTCTTCAAGCACTTTGCAATATGGGACATGGCGACTATCTCGTCATCTCCGACACGAATTTTCCATCAGATTCTATAGCCCGCCAGACGCGGCTGGGCAAACTCCTGACCATGGAAAACATCCCCGCGCCGCAGGCGATCGACGCGATCCTTTCGGTTCTGCCTCTGGACACGCCGATCCAGCCCTCGGTTGGCCGCATGGAAGTGATCGGCAAGCCGGATGAAATTCCGCCGATCCAGCAGGAAGTCCAGGCGATTGTTGACCGCGCCGAAGGCAAGCCGTCGCCCATGTATCCCGTCGAACGGATGGCGTTCTACGACATTGCCAAAAAGGCCTATTGCGTGATCGCAACCGGGGAACTGCGGTTCTATGGATGCTTCCTGTTGACCAAGGGCGTCATTCCAGCGGAAGAGGCCGTGAGATGAGCGAGAAAAGCGGGATCGTCATCCTCGGCATCTTTGCCGCCGACACCGCCTATAAGGCAAAGCGCCTGCCCCACATTGCCGAGACGCTGATGGGGTCGGGCTTCACGCTCGGGCCGGGAGGCAAGGGCTCCAACCAGGCGATTGCCGCGGCAAAGGCAGGCGGCAAGGTGACTTTCATTTCACGGGTTGGCAACGATGCCTTCGGCGCGATGGCCCTTGCCGCCTATGCGGAGGCGGGCGTAAAGGCCAATGTCATGAAGATGGAAGGCGTTTCCACGGGCGCTGCCTTCATCTTCGTCGACGAAGTGAGCGGCGACAACGCCATCATCGTGGTGCCGGGCGCCGCTGGGCTGATCGGCATTGAAGATGTCGAAGCGAACCGGGCGGCGATCGAAAGCGCAGCGATCTTCATGACACAGCTCGAACAACCGCTGGAAGCGGCTTTGCATGGTCTGTCCATAGCCAAGAGGGCAGGGGCCACGACAATCTTCAATCCGGCGCCGGCCAGCGCCATCCCGGACAGCATCTATGACCTGTGCGATTTCATCGTTCCCAACGAAGTGGAAGCGGCGGAATTGGTCGGCCATGCGATCGAAACCGATGAGCAGGCACGTGCAGCTGCACGCACGCTGATTGATCGTGGGGCGAAAGCAGCGGTTATCACGCTTGGCGCCCGCGGCGCGCTCTATCACATCGCCGGGCAGAGCGAATTCGTCCCCGCATTTGCGGCAGGAAGTGTCATTGACACAACTGGCGCCGGTGACGCCTTTCTCGGCGGGTTCGCGACGGCGATTTCCGAAGGCCAGGCGCCAGCGGAGGCCGTCCGTTTCGGCTGCGCTACCGCCGCGATCGCGGTCACACGACCGGGCACCGCCCCTGCCATGCCTTCTCGCGCCGAGATCAGCGCCTTGCTGCGCTCCTGATGATTGGGTCACTGCGGAATTGGCGAGTTGCCATCTCCAGAACCCGTCAATCCAGCCTTGCGGTAAAGACGTAGCCGACGCCGCGCACGGCCTTGATGAATTGCGGTTTCTTCGGGTCCGTCTCGATCTTACGCCGCAGCCGGACGATCTGGGCATCGATCGTCCGGTCGAAGGCTTCAAGATTTCGGCCCCGGGTCAGGTCCATCAGGACGTCGCGGGTCAGAACCCGTCCGGCATGCCGGACGAAGGTCGTCAGCATATCGAATTCACCGGTCGTCAGTTCGATCTCCGTGCCGTCTGGGTCGAGTAGCTGGCGGCGACTGAGGTTGAGCTTCCAGTCCTCGAAGCCGATGATTTCCTCGCTGGCCGCTTCTGCGATTCTCGCAGGAGATTGCCGGCGCCGCAGGATAGATTTCAGGCGCGCATGTACTTCCCTGAGATGGAAGGGCTTGGCGATGTAATCGTCGGCGCCGACCTCCAGACCGACGATTCGATCGACGACGTCGTCGCGACCCGTCAGCATCATGATCGGCACGTCGGACTGGGCGCGGATTTCACGGGCAAGATCAAGACCATCCGTGCCGCCGGGAAGAACGAGGTCGAGCAGCACGGCGTCGAAATTCTGCTGGCGCAGGCGCACGCGCATCTCGGTGCCGTCAGCGGCGGAAGAGACCGTGTAACCCTCATCCTCGAAATAGCGCGTCAACATCTGCCGAATGCGCGGATCGTCGTCGACGACGAGAAGATGCGCGTCATGTTGAAGTGCTGCCATCGTCCATCCGCCAAGCCTTGCTCGTTACAGATCGTATTCAGTGGCATCGTCTTTAACATGCCCCTCAAGCTGGTGTCACCAGCCGGCCGGCGTTGTCCTCATCGGAAGCCGCAAATCCACTCAGGTCGGATTTGCAGGTCTGGTCGTGCAGCCAATGGCGTTTCGCCGGCATCGGGACGGGGGCCGGCGAGGACTGCCATGCGCAGAGCCATCCGCGGACATCGTTCGCCGTAATCAGAATCGTGTTGCCGCTCGTTAAGGCAAGGCGGCGCGCGGCTATCTGGCAGAAAGTGTCAACGTATTGAAGAAGGCGGAATTCGGTTGCCCGCGGCGGCGACGCAACGGACAGCAATGCCCTCCGGGACACGATGACGGTCTTCATGTCGGGCCCGAACCGCACATCGATATTCCCTGACTTGTCTTTCGCATCGAGACTTGATGTGACGATTTCATATGGCATTCCATCGCTCCGGATCATTGGTTCGTCGCTGCGGCCTATTCCAGTTTTCCAGGTTACGACGCCGGTCAAAAGACGCTTTGACCTCGATCAAATCGAAAGGGCGGGGACGGCACCGAACATCCGCCCCGGGACCACCCGCGACGGCTTTAAGGCAATGTACAAATATCTGGATGATTTCGCGGCGACGGCAACATCATTGATTTGGAACAAGGAAGACCGTGCGGCCCCTGGGCATAAAGCATCCTGCTTTTTGAAAGGAAATATGATGATGCCCGACGATCTTGTCGCAAAATACGGCGATGCACGGCTTCCGCGTTACACGAGTTACCCAACGGCGCCGGCTTTTTCAGCAGCCGTCGGACCGGATGAATATGCCGCCGGCCTTGCCGAAATCGGAGAGGCCGGCCCAGTCTCGGTCTATCTCCACCTACCATACTGCCGCTCGATGTGCTGGTACTGCGGCTGTCACACGACCATCACCCGGCAGGATGCTCCGGTCGTCGAATATCTTGATGTGATGAGCCAGGAGATCGAGCTCGTTTCCTTTGCCGCCGGCAACGACGTGCCCGTCAGAAACGTGCACTTGGGCGGCGGCACGCCGACGATCATGAAGCCGCAGGAATTCTCCGCTCTGATGGCAAAGCTCCGGAGCGCCTTCGCCTTCGAAGCGGATGCCAGCGTGGCAATCGAGATCGACCCGCGCACATTGGCCGCCCCCATGATCGATGCGCTCTTCGAAAACGGTGTCGATCGCGCGAGCCTCGGGGTCCAGAGCTTCGACCCGGTCGTGCAGGCGGCAATCAATCGGCTGCAGTCCTTCGAGCAGACGGAGATGGCGCTCACCGGGTTGCGCTCCGCAGGCGTGACAAGCATCAATTTCGACCTGATCTATGGCCTCCCGAAGCAGACTGTCCGATCCTGTGTGGAAACCGTCCGCCTTGCCGCGGAGCTGCGTCCGGAACGTTTCGCTGTTTTCGGTTACGCCCACATACCCTCCTTCAAGAAGCATCAACGTCTGATCGACGAAGCATCGCTGCCAGACGCAAAACAGCGCAACGAGCAGGCGGAAGCCATCGCCCAGGAGCTTCAACAAGCCGGATATGTGCCTATCGGGCTCGACCACTTTGCCTTGCCGGAGGATCAGCTGGCGTTCGCCGCACGCAACGGCACGATGAGACGAAACTTCCAGGGCTACAGCACGGATGACTGCGATAATCTCATCGGCCTCGGCGCTTCCGCGATCGGGCGGCTACCGAGTGGCTATATGCAGAACCACGTGCCTCTGGGTCTCTATGCGGAGCGGATTGCCTCTGGCGTCCTGCCCACCGCCAAAGGCTATCTTCTCAGCCAAGAGGACAAGCTTCGGGCGAGAATCATCGAAAGGCTGATGTGCGATTTCGAAGTCGACCTCGGAAGTGTGAGCAGCGGAACGGGTTTCGACACCGGCTTCCTTGTTGAGCGCAACGACCGTCTCGGTGAGCTGATGGCCGACGGCGTCGCGACAATGAGCGGCGAGCGGATCGTCGTATCCCGAGACGCACGCTTCATGGTCCGTGCAGTCGCGGCGGCGTTCGACGCCTATTTCGGCTCGCACGGACGCAAGCACAGCAAGGCCGCCTGAACTGCATCAGAGCCGGGCGATCGCCGGCAGCCTGAGCCGCAGCGCAGTCTTGAACGGCCGCCAACCGGCGAAGGCAAGGCGGGTTCTCCATCGTGCGGGATGGCGCGCGAGTGCGGCCATCCGCGCCGGTCATTGATTACTGGGTGAGATGGGCAAGATCGGCGTCGAGCCGCTTGCGTACCATGTTCGGCACCTTTGCCTTTTTGATGGCTTCGAGATTGGCCGGGCTGTCGCCGACCTGGATCAAGGCAACCATGCCCATGCCGACATGCGGCGTGCATTTCAATACATAGGCGCCGGGAACATCGAATTTCGCCTGATACTGTTCGTTCGGCTTGGATTTGAATTCGGCGACGCCATCCGGAATGAGGCCCTTGAAGGTCTCGACGTTGTGGCTCTTGTCGGTAGGGATGAAGGTGACAGTGTCGCCGGGGGCGATCTTCAAGAAGCCGGGCTCGAACACCATTGCGCCGTCCGCGCCCTTGTTAAGCATCTGAACCTGGTGGTCGGCGGCCATCAAGGGCGCTGCCGAGGCAATCAAGGCTGCCGCTGCAGCGATCAGACCGAATTTCAAACGCATGTGCAATCTCCTGTTCTGCGAGGCTCCATCCGCCGCGTGAACCGGTCTTAGGAGATGCCGGAATCCGGTTCTTTGACCCCCGTCAAATTCGCGAAAAAAGCTGGCGATCAGGTTTTTGTCTGTCTGCCGACAATGGCAACAGGCCCGAAGTCACTTCGCGTCGAGAAGCTCGCGGATCTTCAAGGCCAGTTCTTTGGCGGTATAGGGCTTACGCAGCCACTGTGCGCCGGGAACGGTGCCTTTTTCCGCAAGACCCGGCTCGGAGTATCCTGACGTGAACAGAACCGCGACGTCTGGCCGCATAACCCGCACTTCCCGTGCGAGTTCGTCACCGGTGATCCCGCCCGGCATGACGATGTCGGTGAACAGGAGCGCGACGCCGGGGTTCTCCCGCAGGAGGTCGAGTGCGCGGTGGCCGTTTTCGGCTTCACGCACCGTGTAGCCCATTGACGCCAGCCTGGCGACGGCCACGCGGCGGACGCGGGCGTCATCCTCCACGACCAGCACTGTTTCGTCGCCGCGCGGCAGCTGGCTCTCGCCGCTGTCAAGATCCGACGCCGGCTCCCGAGGCTTTGCGTCACTGATGGCAGGCAGATATATCCTGACTGTCGTGCCGCGCCCCACCTCGCTGTAAAGCTGGAGATGCCCTCCCGACTGCTTGACGAAACCATAGACCATGCTGAGCCCGAGCCCCGTGCCGGAGCCGACTTCCTTGGTTGTGAAAAATGGTTCTATCGCGCGCTTCCTGACCTCCTCGGTCATACCGATGCCAGTATCCGTCATGGCAATGAGGACGAAGTTGCCGCTGCGCACCTCCGGGAACATCTTGGCATAATCTGCGTCGAGATGGACGCGCGAGATCGTCGTCGTCAGACTGCCGCCCCTCGGCATCGCGTCCCTTGCGTTGAGGGCGATGTTCAGAATGGCGTTCTGGAGCTGTGAGCTGTCGACGAGCACGTCGAGGCCCGACCCGTCAATGACGGTCGACAGCTTGATATTTTCGCCGAGCGTTCGCCGTAGCAGATCCGAAAAGCCGCTCACGAGCTGACCGAGATCGGCATGCTTGGGGTTCAGCGGCTGCCGGCGGCCGAAGGCCAGCAGCTGCCCGGTCAGGATCGCTCCGTCCTGCGCGGCGGACTGGGCTTCCTTGAGAATGTCGCGAAGACTGCCGGGCGGCAGCTTGTCCTCGATCATTTCGAGGTTGCCGCTGATGACGGTCAGGAGATTATTGAAGTCATGCGCAAGGCCCCCGGTCAGCTGTCCGATCGCCTCCATCTTTTGCGCCTGGCGAAGATCCTCCTCGATCCTGAAGCGGCTCGTCAAGTCGCGGACAAAACCGGTGAAAATCCGCTCGCCGTTGGCCGTCGCCTCTCCAACGTGCAGTTCCATGGGGAATTGTGAGCCGTCGGCCCGCTGTCCGGTTACGACGCGCCCGTAGCCGATAATGCGCTTCTCGCCGGTTTCGATATAGTGGTCGATATAGCCGTCATGCGCTTCACGGTAGGGGGTGGGCATCAGGTTGCTGACGTTACGGCCGCAAATCTGATCCGCGGGCATTCCGAACAGCTTTTCAGCAGCTTTGCTGAATGACAGAACCTTTCCCTTATGGTCGATCACCACCATCGCATCGGGTACGGTGTCGAGGATTGAGCTGAGATGCGCCTCACGCGACTTGACCGCCTCTTGAGCTTGCCTCAGTGCGCTGACATCGCTGTTTGTCTGGATGACCGTAAGCTCTCCGTCCGGCAGGCTGACCAGCACGCAGCGCGATGCGACGTGAATGTCATGACCGCTCTTGTGGCGATGAATGATTTCGCCCTGCCAGAAACCGCGCGATTTCAGCTGATCGCGGATGTTTTCCGCCGGTTCGAGAAACTTCGTCGCCAGAAGTTCGTGGACCTTCTCGCCGACGGCTTCCTCTCGTGCCCAGCCATACATGTTCTCGCAGCCGATCGACCAGTGTGTGATCGTTCCGTCGAAACGATGAACGACGATATCCGCTCCGTCGAGTACGTGCACCATGGCATCCAGCTCCTGCGGCGATGCGGTTCTCGGTGACACGAGGCGGTGAGGCATGAATGTCAATCCTGCGGCTTGTTGCATCAGTGCAGGTTGACCCTATGACAGGAATCGTCAGAAAAATCATCAGCGTCGCCGGACAACTGTTTCAACCGGGCAATATTGACGATCCTCAGGTCGTGCCTGCCCTCGGGAATAACGATGTTGCGAGACGCCAGTTTCGTGATCGTGCGAGACACGGTCTCGATGGTCAGGCCGAGATGATCCGCAATGTCCTGGCGGTTCATGGGAACGCGCACCAGGCCTTGGCGCGGCCGCAGGTTGCGGCGGGACGCAAGCTTGAGGATAAAGCTGCAGAGACGCTCCTCGGCATTCTTTTTCGACAACAGCACCATCTGTTCATGAGCGGCGGTCGCCTCCTGGCAAAGCAGGGAGATATAGGCCGGGCCGAGCGAGTCGGAGCGGGCGACTTCTTCGTGAAAGCTCTTGCGCGACATGCGCCGGATCTTGCATTCGGTGACGGCCTCCGCCGTGAAAATGAAGTCGTTTTGCAACGAGGCGCCGATGAGATCGCCGGCGAAATGAAAGGCGGTGATCACCCGGCGGCCCTCGCCGATGATGCGATGCAGGCGAACGACGCCTTCTTCCACCTGGAAGAGATGTTTCGCCTGGTCGCCCTCCCAGCAAATCGCCTTGCCGGCTGCGACAGGCTCCGCCGCCGAGCTCAGGAAAAGCGACGAAAGCGATTGGCCGGCAGCAATTGCTTCGACCGTTTTCTCGGCATTTTCGAATGCGTGGTTGTTCTGCATCAGCATCGTCGTGTCCCCTCGTGGCAGTGGGTGCAGTAGAAAGCTGTCGCGTCACAAGGGAATGAGCGGACGGTGCCAAAGGGTGAAAGAAAGTAACAGTGTGTAACAGCGGCGGTCCATCCGCGGCGTGAGGTCCCCTTGTTGATGTAGATCAAGGAGCCATCGCTAGGTTCGTGACAGTCCTGCCCCGAACTACCGAGAAAGCCGGCCGCGGGGCGGTCGTCTTTGCACTGGGGACGACATCATGAATTACACGATGGAAACAATGATGCTCGCGGTCGCGGCGTTTCTAGCGCTGCTTGGAGCCGCATTCGCGCACGATCATCTTTTTGCGATCCATATGGGAATACTCAGCTTCTGCCTGGTTGCCGGGACCCTGCTCCTTGTCAGGAAGGTCGACTTCACACCGGCGGACCAGCGGCAGAAAGTCGACCTGTCAGGCTATTTCGACGAAGTGGTCCGCTACGGCCTGATCGCCACCGTATTCTGGGGCGTGGTCGGCTTCCTCGTTGGCGTTATCATCGCGCTACAACTGGCTTTTCCCGACCTCAATATCGCGCCCTACCTTAATTTCGGCAGGCTGCGGCCGGTTCACACATCGGCGGTCATCTTTGCTTTCGGCGGCAACGCGCTGATCATGACGTCCTTTTATGTGGTGCAGCGGACCTGCCGCGCGCGGCTCTTCGGCGGTAGCCTCGCCTGGTTCGTCTTCTGGGGCTACCAACTCTTCATCGTCATGGCGGCGACAGGCTACGTGCTCGGCATCACCCAGGCCCGTGAATATGCAGAGCCCGAATGGTATGTCGACCTCTGGCTGACGATCGTCTGGGTCGCCTATCTCGCCGTCTATCTCGGAACGATCCTGAAGCGTAGAGAACCGCACATCTACGTGGCGAACTGGTTCTATCTCGGCTTCATCGTCACTATCGCGATGCTGCACGTGGTCAACAACCTTTCCGTTCCGGCCTCGTTCCTCGGCTCCAAGAGCTATTCTCTCTTCTCGGGCGTCCAGGATGCGCTGACGCAATGGTGGTACGGCCACAACGCCGTCGGTTTTTTCCTCACCGCCGGCTTCCTCGGCATGATGTATTATTTCGTGCCGAAGCAGGCCAACCGGCCAGTCTATTCCTACCGGCTGTCGATCATCCACTTCTGGGCCCTGATTTTCATGTATATCTGGGCCGGTCCGCACCATCTGCATTACACGGCGCTGCCCGACTGGGCCCAGACGCTCGGCATGGTTTTCTCGGTCATGCTCTGGATGCCCTCCTGGGGCGGCATGATCAACGGCCTGATGACGCTTTCGGGCGCCTGGGACAAGATCCGCACCGACCCGGTCATCCGGATGATGATCGTCGCCATCGCCTTTTACGGCATGTCGACCTTCGAGGGCCCGATGATGTCGGTCAAGACAGTCAATTCGCTCAGCCATTATACCGAATGGACGATCGGCCACGTGCATTCCGGCGCGCTCGGCTGGGTCGGGATGATCACCTTCGGGGCAATCTATTACCTGACACCGAAACTGTGGGGGCGCGAACGTCTCTACAGCCTGCGGATGGTCAACTGGCACTTCTGGCTCGCGACCCTCGGGATCGTGATCTACGCCGCCGTGCTCTGGGTAGCCGGCATCCAGCAGGGTCTGATGTGGCGCGAATACAATTCCCAGGGCTTCCTCGTCTACTCCTTCGCGGAGACGGTCGCGGCGATGATCCCCTACTACGTGCTACGCGCGGTCGGCGGAACGCTTTACCTGGCGGGCGGCCTCGTCATGGCCTGGAACGTGTTCATGACGATCCGCGGCCACCAGCGCGACGAAGCTGCAATCCCGACCACTTTCGTACCCCAGGCACAGCCTGCCGAATGAGGTGAGACATGGCATCGATATTGGATAAACATAAGATCCTCGAGAAAAACGCGACGCTTCTTCTGGTCGGCTCGCTGCTCGTCGTCAGCATCGGCGGCATCGTTGAAATCGCACCGCTGTTCTACCTGCAGAACACGATCGAAAAAGTGGAAGGAATGCGTCCTTACACGCCGCTGGAGCTCGCAGGACGCAACGTCTACATCCGTGAAGGCTGCTATCTCTGCCATAGCCAGATGATCAGGCCTTTCCGTGATGAAGTCGAACGCTACGGCCATTATTCACTGGCCGCAGAATCCATGTACGACCATCCGTTCCAGTGGGGATCAAAACGTACGGGGCCGGATTTGGCCCGTGTCGGCGGACGTTACTCGAACGAATGGCATGTCCAGCATCTCGCGGACCCCCGGGCAGTCGTGCCGGAATCGATCATGCCAAGCTACGCCTTCCTCAAGGAGCAGGAAGTGACGGTCAAGGATATCGTAATGGACCTCAAGGCCAACGAGGACGTCGGCGTGCCCTACAGCGACGACATGCTGGCGAATGCGGAAGCCGACATGAGGGCTCAGGCCGATCCGAACGCGGACACGATGGCCCTGCTCGAACGCTATCCGAAGGCGAAGGTCGGCGATTTCGACGGCGACCCGGCCAGGCTGACCGAAATGGACGCGCTCGTCTCCTACCTGCAGATGCTCGGAACGCTGGTCGATTTCTCGACCTATGACGACGCGACCGGCTACCGTTGAGGTGATCCATGGAAACCTACACCGCAATGAGACACTTCGCCGATAGCTGGGGCTTGGTGGCAATGGCGGCATTCTTCGTCGGGGTGGTCGTGTTCACCCTTCGCCCAGGCAGCAAGCAGACGGCGAAAGAGGCCGCCGATATTCCCTTGAAGGACGATTGAGATGTCGGAAAAACATATCGATGAATTGAGCGGCGTCGAAACGACCGGACATGAATGGGACGGCATCCGCGAGCTCAACAATCCCATGCCCCGCTGGTGGGTGTGGACCTTCTACGCCACCATTCTCTGGGCGGTCGGCTATGCGATTGCATATCCCGCGATCCCGATGATCACTTCCGCCACGAAAGGTTATCTCGGCTACTCGACTCGCGCGGAGCTGCAGCAGGACCTGGACCAGGCCAAAGCGTCCCAGACGCAGTTTCACGACCTGATCGCGGCAAAGACAGTCCAGGAGATCGACGCCGATCCTGCCCTCCGTGCATTCGCAATCGCCGGCGGTGCGTCCTCATTCAAAGTCAATTGCGCGCCCTGTCATGGCTCGGGGGCGAGCGGCGGCCCTGGCTTTCCTAACCTGAACGATGACGACTGGCTATGGGGCGGCGACCTGGGCGCCATCCAGGCGACGATCGCCCACGGGATCCGGTTCGATTCGGATGCCGAAACCCACGCTTTCGAGATGCCGGCCTTTACCGATGTGCTCGAGCCTGCCCAGATGCGGCAGGTCGCTGCCTACGTCTGGGGCCTGACCAATACGCCCTCGGATCCCGCTCTCGCGGAGGCCGGAAGGCAGGTCTTTCTCGACAACTGCGCCGCGTGTCACGGCGAGGATGCCAAAGGAAAGGCGGAAATGGGAGCGCCGGATCTCGCCGACGCGATCTGGCTGAAGGCGCGCGGCGAAGACGCCATCGTTCGCCAGGTCGCCTCTCCCAAACATGGCGTCATGCCTGCCTGGGCTGCGCGCCTCGGGGATACGACCGTCAAGGAGCTCACCATTTTCGTTCATTCGCTCGGCGGCGGAACCTAGAGCAATTCCAGCAGAAGTGGGCGGCGATTTTGGGCCGAGATGGCGAGAAAACAGAGAGACAGGGCAGTTCCGTGGTTCGAAGAAAACGAAAAATGCTCCAAGGAGAAGCGATGATAGTTCACGATCACAATCCCATCCTCGGTCTCTACGGCACCCCGCGCGCCATCATCCGCTCTCGCGTTTCGGAACGCGCCAATGCGGTCCCGCCGTCGGCCGAATAGGAGGATGCGGCAAAGATCGGAAATTCGATCGTAAGCTTGATCTGCCTCAAGGATCACAATCAGACGAGCCGATAGTTTCAGCTCCTGTCGAGGACGCTCCAGCGGTGTTTCTCCCCCGCTGTCCTCCGGCCACGCCCTTACCCCAGGGCGTGGCCTTTTCATTCCGGAAGGTCATTTCTTGATCTGCATCAAGGAACTGATGCGCCGCGGGTGGGACAAGGGCAGGCAAACACTGGACAGGTTCCCATGAATCTCTACACCGCCCCAGATCCGAATGACATCGAGCGCGTCAGTGTCGAGCCGGTCAACGCCCGGCGCAACCGACAGCCTCTCTATGCGCCGCGCAAGAAGATTTTTCCAAAGCGCGCCGAGGGTCGATTCCGCTGGTTCAAATGGATGGTGATGCTGATCACGCTCGGCATTTATTACCTGGCGCCGTGGATCCGTTGGGATCGCGGCCCCTACGCCACCGGTCAGGCAATTCTCGTCGACCTCTCCGCGCGGCGTTTCTTCTTTTTCTTCATCGAAATCTGGCCCCAGGAATTCTACTATGTCGCGGGCCTGCTCGTCATGGCGGGGTTTGGCCTCTTCCTCGTCACCGCCGCGGTCGGCCGCGCCTGGTGCGGCTACGCCTGTCCGCAAACCGTCTGGGTCGATCTCTTCCTCGTCGTCGAACGCGCCATCGAAGGCGACCGAAATGCGCGAATGAAGCTCGACGCCGGCCCCTTCACCTTGGACAAGCTCAGCAAGCGGCTGATCAAGCATGCGATCTGGCTGCTGATCGGAGCCGCCACCGGCGGCGCATGGATCTTCTATTTTGCCGACGCGCCGAGCCTGGCGGCTTCGCTGTTTGCCGGCAGTGCCCCTGCCGCCGCCTATGCCACCATCGCCATCCTGACCGCCACCACCTATGTGCTTGGCGGGCTCATGCGCGAGCAGGTGTGCACCTATATGTGCCCGTGGCCGCGCATTCAGGGCGCGATGCTGGACGAAAATTCGCTTGTTGTCACATACAATGACTGGCGGGGCGAGCAGAGGTCGCGCCACGCCAAGAAAGCCCAGGCCAAGGGCCTGCCGGTCGGTGATTGCGTGGATTGCAATGCCTGCGTTGCGGTCTGTCCGATGGGAATCGACATTCGCGACGGCCAGCAGATGGAATGCATCACATGCGCTCTCTGCATCGATGCCTGTGACGGCGTCATGGACAAGCTCGGAAAACCTCACGGCCTGATCGCCTATGCGACGCTCAGCGAATATTCGAGCAACATGTCGCTTGCGACGGACGGAGGACGGACAGCTATCCAGCCGTCGAATGTCCGAAACGCTGATGGAAGCTTCATCTCGGCGGTCCGGCATTTCGACTGGCGGATCATCTTTCGTCCGAGAATCCTGTTCTACGCCGTCGTCTGGGCATCGATCGGCATTGCCATGGTCATCCATCTTGCCTTCCGCGAACGACTCGAACTCAACGTCGTCCATGATCGCAACCCCCAATATGTCCTTGAAAGCGACGGCTCCATCCGCAACGGCTACACACTTCGCGTCCTCAACATGGTTCCGACGCCGCGGGATGTGACCATCACTCTCGTCGGGCTCGAAGGCGGCATGATGCGCAGTCCCGAGTTCGGCAGGCAGGATGGCCGCAGCTTCACGGTCAATGCCGAACCGGACGCGGCCACGACGATCAAGGTCTTCGTGACGCGCAAGCCTGACGGGGCCGAGATCAACGAATTCCTCTTCGTCATCGAAGATACGGGCCATTCCGACCGGGCGACCTATCGCGCGGCGTTCAACGCACCGGGAGAGGTGAAATGAAGGCTTCCACTAGAGGTTTTACCGGTTTGCACATGCTTCTTGCCACCTCGGCATTTTTCGCCGTCGTGATCGCCGTCAATGTCACCATGGCCGTGTATGCTTCATCCAGCTGGAGCGGCCTGGTCGTCGAAAACACCTATGTGGCCAGCCAGGAATTCAACGGCAAGGCGGCAGCGATGAAGGCGATGGCCGCCTCCGGCGTTGAGGGCGCTCTCTCCGTCAACGGCCGCGCGATCCGCTACGACATCCGTGATGGCAAGGGCGCGCCTGCGATCATCGACGAAGTCACGCTGAATTTCAAAAGGCCGGTCGGTGATCACGAGGATTTCCACCTGACCCTCCGGAAGACGGGCGAGGGCCGGTTCGAAGCCGACCACGAGGTCGCCGGCGGCGACTGGATCGTCGAAGCCATATCGAGAAAGAACGGCTTGGTCGTCATGCATGAGGCCAAGCGCATCGATACTGCGGAGTTTGGCCGATGACCTGCTGCTCCATGGATACGGAAAGCGTGCTCGCCCTCAGCGCGACATCCGCCAGCGCCGACGAAATTCGGCTCGCCAGCCACCCGCTCGGGGCCGGATTGCATCAGCTCGACCTCAGTGTACCCGACATCCACTGCGGCGGCTGCATATCCACCCTCGAAAAGGCGATCTCGGCGCTTCCCTTCGTCAAAAAAGCCCGGGTCAATCTCACTGCCCGCCGGGTCAGCTGCATTTATCAAGGGGAAATCGAGAAGCGGGCGACTGACCCCTCCGAAATCCTGGCAACGATCAATGCGGCCGGATACCGCGCGCATCTCTTCACACCCGCCGCACCTGAAAACGACAGGATCAGGAACCAGCTGCTGCTGGCGATCGGAGTTTCGGGTTTTGCAGCCGCCAACATCATGCTGCTCTCGGTGTCGGTCTGGTCTGGCGCCGACGCGGCGACCCGCGACATGTTTCACTGGATCTCGGCGATGATTGCGGCCCCCGCGCTGGTCTATGCGGGGCGCTTCTTCTTCAAATCGGCATGGAACGCCCTGAAACGCGGGCGCACCAACATGGACGTTCCGATCTCGCTTGCCGTGACGCTGTCGTATGCCGTCTCCCTGTGGGAGACGGTGCATCACGGCGAACACGCATGGTTCGACGCCTCGGTTTCGCTGCTGTTCTTTCTGCTGATCGGCAGAACCCTCGATCACGTGATGCGCGAAAAGGCGCGCGCGGCGATCAACGGGCTTGCAAGACTGGCCCCGCGTGGGGCGCTGCTGATGATGCCGGACGGATCGCGGCGCTATGTACCGGTGGAAGAGATCGCAGTGGGAGACGACCTCGCGATCGCGGCGGGCGAGCGCATCCCGGTCGACGGGACGATCGTCAGCGGCGAGAGCGACGTCGACCTCTCTATCGTCACCGGTGAAAGCAGTCCGCTCGCCGTCACCAAAGGCGGCACGGTGAATTCGGGGGCAATGAACCTGACCGGCTCGCTCATCCTTCGGGCGACGAAAGTGGCGAGGGATTCACTTCTATCGGAAATCATCGGCCTCATGGAAGCGGCTGAAGGCGGCAGGGCTCGCTATCGCCGGATTGCCGATCGGGCCGCAGCGCTCTATTCCCCGGCCGTGCACCTGTTGGCGCTGGTCTCCTTTCTCATCTGGGGATTTTTCGGCGGCGACTGGAAACAAGCGATGCTGGTCGCGGTCGCCGTGCTGATCATTACGTGCCCGTGCGCCCTCGGCCTTGCCGTTCCCGTGGTCCAGGTGGTCGCTGCGGGCGAGCTTTTTCGCAAGGGCATCATGGTCAAGGACGGTTCTGCGCTCGAAAGACTCGCCGAAGCGGATATCGTCGCCTTCGACAAGACCGGCACACTAACGATGGGGCGGCCGCGTCTCGTCGGGGTCGAAGCCACCGACGCGGATAGTGCCGCCATCGCCACCGCATTAGCCGCGCATTCACGGCATCCTCTCTCCCAGGCGCTGCAGCGGGACATTGAGAAGGCTTCTTCATTCTCCTTCGGCAGAGTCACGGAAATCCCCGGCGGGGGGCTGGAGGCCTGCAATGGAACGGATGTCTATCGGCTGGGCAACCGGGCCTTTGCCTGCCGAAGCGGCCCTACGCCCGGCACGGAGGATGGGCCGTTTTCGGAAGTGATCCTGTCGAAGAACGGCGCCGATCTGGCACGTTTCCTCTTTGACGACACGCTTCGCCCGGGTGCTGCCGAAGCTGTTTGCGCTCTCGCTGCCGCCGGCCTTGAAACGCTGATGGTATCCGGCGACAGGCAAAATGTCGTCGACAACACGGCGCAGGCTCTCGGCATTCAAAGGGCTCTGGGCGCCTTGGCGCCGAAGCAGAAAGTCGAGGAATGCCAAAGGCTGAGCGGCGAGGGTCGCCGCGTGCTTATGGTCGGCGACGGGATCAACGACGCCCCGGCGCTTGCCACAGCGCATGTCTCGATGGCGCCCGCCACCGCATCCGACATCGGCAGGCAGGCCGCCGATCTGGTCTTTTTCAACGATCGGCTCGATGCCGTTCCGCAAGCGGTCGCCGTTGCGCGAAGATCCGCCAGCCTGATCCGGCAGAACTTTGTTCTGGCCATCGGCTACAACGTGCTGGCGGTTCCGATCGCGATCGCCGGACTGGCGACGCCGCTGATCGCAGCCGTGGCCATGTCGACATCATCGATCATCGTCGTAACCAATGCGCTGCGGTTGAATGCCTTTGGCAAACATTCTCCCATGCGGAGCGAAGCGCAAGCCAGCGGAGAGGTGAAGACCGCATGAACATGCTGATCTATCTGATCCCGATCGCGCTGCTGATGGGGGGAATGGGCCTGCTCGCATTCCTCTGGTCGCTGAAAAGCGGCCAGTACGACGACCTTGAAGGTGCCGCCTGGCGAATTCTCGTCGAAGACGAAACCGAGCGCAAAGGACCTTGATGCCGCATCCGGGGTCAAAACGAGAGGAAGATCGATGCTTGCGAAAAATCCCATACTTTTGCGGTCTGACCTGTTCGACGGCCTCGACGACGCCACGATACAAGAATTGGCCGCCACAGCTCAGTTGCAAACCTTCGCTCCTGACGAGCGGATCATCGCCGAAGGCCAGCTGGCGTCGTTCGTCTATTGCGTTATCAGCGGATTCGTCCGTCTTTCCAAATCCGAATCCACCGGGCGCGAGGCAGATGTCTGCGTCTGCGAGCCCGGCGACACCTTCGGCGAATATCTTCTGTCGGGCGGCGGAGCCTACGCCTACAGCGCGTGTTCCGCCGACGGGGCGGAGGTGGCCTTGTTCGAACTTGCAGACTTGCGGGCTCTCGCCGACCGCTACCCCTTCATTCATCGCAACGTCATGCGTATCATGACCCGACATCTGCTCGGCGCAATGGATTGCATTGCTGGAGACCGGCTGCACACGGCCGCGCAGCGCGTCGCGAACTACCTCGTAAGCCGGTGCCCTGCCGCAGCCTCACAGGCCACGTTTCGCCTGCCTTACCGGAAGAGGATTCTGGCCGGCAAACTAGGGCTTGCGCCCGAAGCGCTGTCGCGGGCATTCGCGGCGCTCGTTCCCGCAGGTGTCGAAGTCAAAGGTAAGGTCGTGCTGGTCGACAGTGTCGATCTGTTGCGGAAGGCCTGCTGATGTCGGGAACAATCCGGCAAAACACGCCGTAATTTGGCCGGGCTTCAATGTGGTGGCGGGAGCCACAGGAGATAAGAGATGACGCGCAAGCAGAAGCGCCTTGCGGTGATTGCTGGCGGGATGAGTTTCATCCTGGCGGCGGTGTTGTTGGTGATGTTCGCCTTCAGCCAGTCGGTGGCTTATTTCTACATGCCGGCGGATCTGGCCAGGACGCCGGTGGCGCGGGAGACCCGCATCCGGCTCGGCGGCCTGGTCGGGGCGGGCAGCGTCGTGCGCGGCGCCGGCTCGACGGTGGAGTTTTCCCTCACCGACGGCAGCGCCAATGCGGTGAAGGTCAGATATACCGGCATCCTGCCCGATCTGTTCCGCGAGGGCCAGGGCGTGGTCACCGAGGGTACATTTGCCTCGGGCAGCAATATCTTTACCGCCGATACCGTGCTTGCCAAGCATGACGAGACCTATATGCCGAAGGAAGTGGCCGACAAGCTGAAACAGCAGGGGCTGTGGCAGGAAGGCCAGGGGCAGGGGCAGAGCCAAGATCCGGGGCAGGAGCAGGAGGCGAAAGCCCTCGTCGGACCCATCTCCTCCACCGCCGTCAATCCGGACGAAGTGCTGGCTCATCCGGCGCTGGAGGGCGCGCGCCCGGAGCGAATGTGACGGCGGTCATGAGCAGATTGATGAAGATCAAAGCGGTATGAACACCCTGTCTCTATCATATCTCCAAATACAATTATGATCAGTGAGGCAGCGACCATGCAAGCAAGGGATATAATGACCACGAATGTGGTTTCGATCAGCCCGGTGGTGAGTGTGCGCCATGCGGTCGCGATGATGCTGCAAAATCATGTCAGCGGCCTTCCCGTCGTCGACGACCACGACCGCATCTGCGGCATGGTGACGGAGGGTGATCTGCTCCTACGCCGGGAGGTCCGCTTTTCTCCCCGTCCGGCGCGGGCGCCGGAGCTGATATCCGAGATCGACCTCGAACGTTACATTGGCAGCAACGGATGGTGTGTGGCGGATGTCATGTCCCAGGACGTCATCGTCGCCCGGCCCGACAGCGAAGTCTCCGATATTGCCGAAAGCTTGCAGGTGCACCGTATCAAGCGGCTGCCGATCGTCGAAGACGAACGTCTGGTCGGGATCGTGAGCCGACGGGATATCCTGCGTGTCATTGCCGAGGCGCCGACAACGGTATTGCCGCGGGGAGACGAGGCCATCACGCTGGCGGTGCGAACCCGGCTGAGATCGGATCTCGGTCTGACGCCGCAAAAAGTCCAGGTTTCCGTCCGGAACGGGCAGGTGACGGTCGACGGACACGTGGAATCCGAGCTCAAGCGCAGGGCGATCAAGGTTCTCATCGAGGGCCTTGGCGGCATTGCCGGCTATAAGGATTGCCTGCTCGTATCGCCAGTTCGCAACCTGGATTGAAGTTTCGGTCGCGTTGGCGCGCCGTCACGCCGAAGTGACGAGGAGGCTTGCTCGATCTGTGAATCGAGCAAGCCATCTGTCAACTTCCCTGGTTGACACGGGAGCTCCCGACTCGCCCCGTGACACTACACCAGCCACAGGCTTCCTCATTGATGTAACGCAATCACGGCGACCCCCGCGAAAGCACGCGACTTGCGCCGAACTTGACGGAGATCAAATACCGACCGGCTGCCCCGATGTATCGCTTGACCTCGCAAAAGGGAGCATCTGATGGATTTCGAAGCATTTTTCAAAAACGAGCTGGACGGGCTTCATGCCGAGGGCCGCTACCGCGTTTTTGCCGAT